>NZ_JADEXH010000056.1:0-27466 GCF_015207205.1 Sphaerospermopsis sp. LEGE 08334
TTTAGACCACACTAACGAACTTAGTCAAGCCCGAAGAATGAGACGTAGTGAAGGCTTGACTTAGTGAGTGTGTGGTATACAATCCCTTCCTAAGCAAGAGAGTATTGTGGGTTATTTGTGGTATGTTGAATAGCTAAAAAAAATCCCTAGCTCGGTACTCGCAACTTTGCTAAGGATTGTAATAGGTGCATTCCAGGGTATTGTGTTTAGTATAGCTGATAAATGACTTTTAGAATGGCGTTAACACTCGGATCATCTAAATCAAAACCAACAGATTCTAGCTGCTGTATAGCCATATCTAGTGACAATGGTTGTTTACTGTGATTTGTTAATAGGTCAACTGATGTTTGAAAGTTAGATCGTTTTTTGTACGTACTCTCATTAACAGCAACCGAGTGTCCTAAGCTTCTAGCGCGTATCTCTTGAGGTATGCCGTATTTCTCACCCAACTGATTTGATAAATGTCTAAAAGCGTAACTCTGAGTTACTGGACATTTCCAATCAACCATATAATCACGAAACCTATTGGAGAAACCTTGAACAATAGATATAGGTTTACTATCTTTATTTGGCTTATATTCCGGTAATTTTGGCTTTTGAATATCTAACCGTTCTAACAATTTCTTATCTAAACACATTGATTTACATACTCTACCACCGGTTTTAATCGTTGTACCAAAATAAGTCATATCACCTAACACAAGTAGTAATTCTTTATTGTCAGGATTGCTAATAGCTGGTATTGTTATGCCGTCTTTTGTGTAGGGTTTTGTGAGGTTTTTTGCTGCTGCAATTTCAGAGGGACGTAAACCATAAACCACACACATAGCAGCTACCCATAGCCATGATTGTCTAGTTTCTAAATAGTGAGGTAAACAATCATCTAACGCTTTATCATGCCATTCTAAAAACTGATCTAAACTGATAGATTGATTTTCTCTAAACTTAGTTTGTTTGTAGTCAATCTCAGATAATAATGCAACCATTTTATCAGCATTAGGACAATAGCTAACTATTTTCTTGATTACCGTGTAGCTATCCTTAAATGACTTTGTACCCTGTTCCCAACTAAACAATACAGACTTGATATCATCCCAAGTTGGTTGTTTATCCCAATCAGTAAACCGTTTAAAAACATAACCATAAACATTATCAAAACTCGCTTGCTCGCTTAGTCCTGTATCTGTTCTATTTTTTTTGGTATTTTTATTTTTCCCGTTCCAATACTTTTGTTCTATCTTTTCAAAAATCTGTCTGTAAGTAATTCTGTCATCAATTACCTCATTCTTTCCTAGTATTTCCTTGTCATACCATTCATTGAACTCAGTAACAGATGATAGCGTATCTAATTTTTCAGCTATTCTAAAAGCGTTCTCCTTAGCTTTTATTAATCCTTCATAACTGAAACCGTAATCTGGTTTGTGAGGTAATCGTGATGACTCACCAGGGAACACAAACTGTAAATACAGATACTTGCCCTGCTTTTTATAGCTTATACCTTTTGGTAATTGACTAGACGCTACTTTATAGTATTTAAGCAAGTCTTCAAAATTGCTAAAATTACCCTCTCCACCGACTTCTAGATTTTTACTCATTTTTTACTCACTTGTTTACTCAGGTTAGTGTGAGTAAATCTTGAGTAACGCAATAATCAGGTTTATGTGCTATAATGAAGGTTCAAGTCCTTTCATCCGCATTTTAAAAAAATTTACATAAAAAACTTCTGTTGGCGCTGATATCGAAGTTGAAAAATCAGCATGATTAAAATAATGGCTTGGATTCAGCAGAGTGTAAACAACAAGAAAGCTGGGTAAAACTTGTATTTGCTGATAAATACAGAGAGATTAGTTGATTATACCGTGAACAGCAAGCTAAAAAGCTATTTGCGGTAAATTACAGTATTTAATAAAGTTAATAATTTTTTATAATTTGATTGTGAATATGTTTTGCGTGATTCACCTCAAATATTTGATTATCGCAGTATCTGTAAGTAAGTGATGGAAAACTTACAAATTGACTAAGATTTGATAATCTTTAAATACAGCAGGAGTCAGGAGTAAAACTCTCTTTCTGTTTATGTTTCACTTTTGATTCTGTACCTGATTGATTGGCAATCTGCTGTAACTCTGTTATGTTTGAGAGTTCATACAAAATAAAACATCTGGCTTTGTATTTATGATTACTAAATCTTTGATGTTTTATACTTGGTTTCAATTGTGATGTATCTGCTATGCAAATTCAAATCACAAGTCTTTAATTTAGCTAAAGCAAAAGCAAAATGATGACAACTTCTCTAGGTAGCTACAGGTTGTTTCACAAACTACATCCGCTGTCTTTGTTGGCACAGTTAAGCGCAAGGAAAGTAACAGGTTGTTTAAATGTATTTACTGGGTTAGTTTCTTGGTTAATTTACTTAGAAGAAGGTAAATTAACTTACGCTACTTATTCAGATAAACTATTTGAACGTTTGGAGAGTCACCTACAACGTTTGAATCGGGAAATTCCTGCTTTTAACAATGTAACTTATGAACAGATGGGTTTGACATATCAGTATGGCAATAACTGTCAATTGATACCAAACGCTGACTATCATGCGATTTGCTGGCTAGTAAATCAAAATTATATTACCCATCAACAAGCAGGGATGTTAATAGAAGAACTGTCCAAAGAAGTGCTAGAGTCTTTTATTTCTTTAAAAGAAGGTAACTATAAACTTAATCCTGATAATTCCTTAAATGAACTACCAAAATACTGTCATCTGGATTTGCAATTAATAGTAGAACAGTGTCAAAAACAGTTACGTTATCGTCAACAAATTCAGTCAAAAAAATTATCTAATAGCAGTTTAACAAAACAAACAACATCTGCCCCAAAAACAGAAGATGAATTAGAGGATAAATCAGCAAAATTCGCCACTGTTGACAGGAATTTTTATAACAATTTGCCATCTGTTTTGAGTGAGCAATTATATACAATTGCCTGTATTGATGATAGCCAAGCAGTGCTGAGTTCTATTAGACATTTTTTAGATGAAAAAACATTTTCTGTTGTCATGATTAATGATCCAATTAAAGCTTTAATGCAAATCATTAGAAGCAAACCAGACTTAATTTTGCTAGATGTAGAAATGCCTAATTTAGATGGTTATGAACTATGTTCATTATTACGGAAGCATTCAGCATTTAAAAATACACCCATTATTATGGTTACTGCTAGAACCGGATTTGTGGATAAAGCGAAGGCGAAAATTGTCAGGTCATCTGGCTATTTAACTAAGCCTTTTACAAGATTAGATTTGCTGAAAATGGTATCTAAATACATTGGTTAATTTAATACTTTTCGTAAGTATTGAGCTATCAGTAATCAGAAATCAGCAAATGGCTACGCCACACTTGACTAAAAGCTTTCACCCTAAGAATGAGAATTTGTGGATGGGGAAAGTTTTTACAGAAGTCAGAAGAATATTGAAATTCTTATTATTCATAATGCATAATATTTTTCAATATTGAACCTGATAGAACTTTTCAAGTTCAGTAATTACGCAAAACAGAACGAAAGTAGGGGTAATTCATGAATTAACCCTACTCAAGAATCAGGTTTTTAGTTTAATATTGCGTAAGTCATAAATTTTTGAGATTTTGCAAACAAATATTTGAATTACAGTCATGAGCAATTCTAAACAAACCGTGTATTATCAAACCATTCAAAACTCTTTGGGAGATAGCTATCTTCAATTTCAAATCAATCAACAAACTACAGCTGTATTATCCGTCGCTCACACCCAAGAAGCAATTATTGTACCTATTGAAGCTCTAACATCTATGCCTAATATGCCAGTCTGTATATTAGGATTGATGAATTGGCGTAGTCGGGTAATTTGGGTAATTGATTTGCCAAAAATGTTTAATTTAGAAGGTTTAGATCATCGCCTGAGAAAGTATAATATTATCGTGATCAAAGTAGAATCAAAGCTTTTAGGTTTAGTTGTGCAAGAAATTAAAGGTACGACTAAATTGATGGCTGATGATATTCATTCTCCTGTGGGACAAGTGGCGGCTAGTTTAGTGCCTTATTTATGTGGCTGCGTGGAACAAAAAGAAGAAATATTGTTGGTATTAGATGCACATAATATTGTAAATTATTCTCATGGGGGCAGTGATTAGTTAATCAAGCTCAGAAAAATCATTTTTTGTTGTTATTATTACATAGAGTCAGGGGTATTAATTTAGGGGTATTTATTTATGTTTAATAAAACTGACACTGATCAGACTGGTGATCCCAATAAAAAAGCATCTATTAAGACATTATCGCCCATGACAGATAAGAGAAAAGAAGTTAAAGAAGTTGTTGAACAGGAACATATAACAACTACTAATAAGTATTTTGGGAAAAATATAATTAATAAATATTTACAGCAAGTGAAATTAAGAACAAAAGCATTAATTTTTTCCATTGCTATCGGTACCTTGCCGGTATTGGGAATTGGCATAATCGCTTATAGCTTTGGTAGCAATTTGATTAGTAAGCAAATTATCAAAACTCAGGAAAATCAATTAATTAGTTTAGGTGATATTATTAACGGTTTTCTGTTGGCAAGATATGGAGATATTCAAATTCTCTCAACTTTGCCATTTTTGACTAATGCTGAAGTTAGTAAAAGTACCACTCTTGCCGAAAAACAAACAGTATTAAATCGGTTCATTACAGCTTATCAAGGTTATGATCATCTGGCTGTTTTTGACTTGAATGGAAGAGTGATTATTCAATCTCAAGGTGCAACCAGTAGTCAGGAACAAAACTTGAAATATTTTCAAGATGTTATACAAAAGAATGCTCCTGTTATTAGTCAACCAGAAACATTACAAAATAATGTAGTAGTGATTTATATTGCTGCTCCTGTGAAAGATGTAGCTACAGGAAAAGTGATTGCTGTAGTGAGAACACGCATATCCATGCAAGGGTTAATAGAAGCAATAAAAAATCAGGTAGATAATAACAAAGATTATTATTTAGTTGATGATGAGGGGAAATTTTTTCTCAGTCTTCAGAGGGAGTTATTAGGTCAAAAAGCTACAGTAATATATCCTGGTTTAGCTGACTTGCTAAACAGTGAAAATGTGGAAAATTCTACAGGAGTGCGAACCATTCATCAAACGCCACAATTGGTTAGTTATGCACCGCTAAAAAAATTAGAAAGTTTACCGGACCTCAAGTGGCAATTAATTCTGGCTGAGAATGCTGGAATTGCTTTTGGACCGCAAAGACAATTTCTCAAGCTGATTGCTAATATCACAACATTAATAGCATTAGTGATGACATTGGTAGTTGCTTGGTTAGCAAAGAGTATCATCAAGCAAAATTCGGCTGAATTAGTAGCAGTAGCAAACCTCACTAATAAAATTAAGACTCCTCTGGAAGATCAGGAAATTGCAGAATTACCTGAAGAATTACCTGCTGATGGTAAAGATTATATTCAGGTGAATCAAGAATCTATATCTGAGGAAAAAGAGCAAGAAAAAAACACACTACATTTACAACTTTTGCAATTAATTAGTCAGGTAGAAAGTGCGGCTAAAGGTAACTTAAAAGTACAGGCTGAAGTGCAAGATGGGGAAATTGGTACTATTGCTAATGTCTTTAATTCTCTTTTAGAAAGCCTTCGAGATATTGTTACCCAAGTCAAACAGAATGCTAGTCAAATTAATAGAGATATTAGCTCAAGTCAAGACTATATCAAATA
The DNA here is from genome assembly GCF_015207205.1 of Sphaerospermopsis sp. LEGE 08334. Taxonomy (NCBI): domain Bacteria; kingdom Bacillati; phylum Cyanobacteriota; class Cyanophyceae; order Nostocales; family Aphanizomenonaceae; genus Sphaerospermopsis; species Sphaerospermopsis sp. LEGE 08334. Next base: position 5,741 of record NZ_JADEXH010000056.1, read on the forward strand.
CTTAGCAGAGTCAGAAAATACACAAATTAAAAAAATAAACCGCACCTTAGTAACAGTTGAGCAAATGACCAAATCTATCCAAGCTTTAGCGGATGGCGCTCAAGAAATTACTGCTATTGCTAATCATGCTAACCAAAATGCTAACAAAAGTGGAAAAGCAATGGATTTGACAGTAGAAAATATTTTATCTTTGCAAGAAACCGTGGGCGAAACTGCCAAAAAAGTTAGGCATTTGGGAGAATCTTCTCAACAAATTTCTCGTGTGGTTTCTTTAATTAACCAAATTGCGATTCAAACTAATTTGTTGGCGATTAATGCTGGTATTGAAGCGGCACGTGCAGGAGAAGAAGGTCAAGGTTTTGCTGTTGTTGCCGAAGAGGTAGGGGAATTAGCAACACGCAGTGCGGCTGCTACTCAAGAAATTGAGCAAATTGTCGAGCAAATTAAACGAGATACAGATGAAGTTGTGAAAGCTATGGAGGTGGGGACAAATCAGGTGATTCAAAGTACGCAAATTGCCGCAGATGCCAAGCAGAGTTTAAGCGAAATTGTAGATATTTCCCAACAAATAGATGCTTTTGTCAAGTCAATTGCTACGGCTTCAGTTTCTCAGGTAGAAACATCAAAGGTAATTAACCAATTAATGAAAGATGTGCTGGCTATTTCACAACGTACTGGCGAGTCTTGCCGACAAATTTCTATGTCTTTACAAAAAACTGTGGAGATTTCCCAGCAATTAGAACAAAAGGTTGAGACTTTTAAAGTCAATTAATTTAAAAAAAATAAATAAGGAAAAATAATCTATGACTACAGATAAAGAACTAGAAATTCAAATGCAGTTTTTGGAGGAAGCAACTGATTATTTGAATACCTTAGAAAGTATTTTGCTGGAACTAGATACAAGTAAACATCTAGATGTAGATAAGATTAATGCTGCTATGCGAGCTGCCCATTCTATTAAAGGTGGTGCGGCGATGATGGGTTTTAAAGTTTTGAGTAATTTGGCTCATCGTTTGGAAGATTCTTTTAAGGTTTTAAAAACTCGGAAAAAATCTTTAGAAATTGATACTCATTTACAAAGTTTATTATTATCTGGAGTTGATTGGTTACGGCAAATTGTAGAATTATTATCAGAGAGAAAATCTCTAGATGATAAATGGTTAAAAACTTTTTGTTATCCGATTTTTGATGAACTGCATGAGCGTTTGGGTGATCCTTCTCCAGAGGATATTACTACCATGCTCTCACCAGAAGATGGTCAAGAAATTATTCCTTTGCTGTTTGAAACAGAAGTAGAAGAATGTTTACAAACTTTAGAACAAACTTTAGAATCTTTATCAGCAAATAGTTCTACAAATGATGTATATTCACAAGTAGAAGTGATGGCTACAGAGTTGGGTGGTTTGGGTGAAATGTTGGAGTTACCTGCTTTTACTCAGCTTTGTGATTCAGTGCGTGAACATTTAGCAAATCATCCTGATCGCTGTGTGGAAATTGCTCAGTTAGCATTGCAAGCATGGAGGCGATCGCAAGCTTTAGTATTAACAAATCAACGGGATAGAATACCAGCAAATATTGAGCTAGGTGAGTTAGGGGCAGTAGTTGTTAATCCTATTCCCCCACAGGTTAATATTAGCAATATTCCTACAAAAAATCAAGATAATACCTTAGTAGCAGAAGCAGTAATTCCTGATTTTGCAGATTTAGAAATAGAATTACCACCAGAAATAAATGCTGTCGAGTTTCCTGATCCCAATGTAGCATTTACTCAAGAGAATACATCCTTAGACTATAAACATCTTGAACGCAAAAGCGAAATCAGTGGAGTTAATAAAGATAAAGAAATTCATGAAAATACAGTTAGAGTTCCTAGTAAACAATTAGAAGAAATTAATGATTTATTTGGGGAAATTATCATACAGCGTAATGGTTTAAATTCCCAATTAGAAAGATTACGTAAATTGGTTTTAGGACTAAGCCAACGAGTGCAAACGTTGCATCAAGAAAATCAAGAAGTGCGTGCAGTTTATGAAAAAATCATTAGCGAAGATGTAAATTCTGGAGTATCAACATCAGCAGAGACGATGAGAGAAACAGAAACATTAGATCGCTATCAAAAATTAAACTTGCTTTCTCAGGATGTGATGGAAACTATTGTTCAGGTAGCAGAAGTTGCCAGTGATATTCAACTCAGTATTGATGATACAGATCAAATTGCTCGGAAGTTGAATAAAACATCAAAGCAAGTCCAGAGAAAATTAACACAAGTGCGAATGCGTCCTTTATCTGATTTAGTTGAACGTTTTCCTAGAGCAATTCGTGATTTAAATGTTGAGTATGGTAAAAATGTTAAATTAAAAATTGAAGGGGGGAAAACCTTAATTGAACGTAGTATTTTAGAAGCTTTGAATGAACCTTTAATGCACTTATTACGTAATGCTTTTGATCATGGAATTGAAGATACTGCTACCCGTCGGAGTTTAGGAAAACCAGAACAAGGATTGATAGAAATTAAAGGATTTCATCGCAGCGATCGCACAATTATTACTATCAGTGATGATGGTAGAGGTATTTCTCTAGAAAAAATTCGCCAGCGTGCTGTATCTATGGGTTTGGATACCACATTAATAGCTACTGCAAGTGAAGATGAACTATTATCACTAATTTTTGAACCTGGCTTTACCACTTCTGAAAAAGTGACAGCTTTATCTGGCCGTGGTGTGGGAATGGATGTAGTTCGCAATAACTTACAATCAGTTCGGGGTGATATTAAAGTTGATACACAAGCAGGAATTGGCACAACTTTTACTTTATCAGTCCCATTTACCCTTTCAGTTGCACGAGTTTTATTAGTAGAAAGTGATACTGCTAACAACTCCCATCATCGCATGGTTTTAGCATTTCCTACAGATGTAGTTGCGGAAATCTTTTTATTAGATAATGAGCAAGTTTTTTCAATCGATGGTGGAGAATTTCTTAAATGGCAAGATACCATGTTACCTTTAATGCGTTTGGGTAATTATTTTGAATTTAATTGTTCTCACTATCATCATTTAGAAATAGAAAGTCCAACAGGAATAAATGCTAGTAGTGTATTAATAATCAAACATGATCATCAACCAATAGCTGTACAAATAGATCGTTGTTGGGGTGAACAAGAAGTAGCAATACGTCAAGTTGAAGGAAATATACCTTTACCTGATGGTTTTAGTAACTGTACAATGCTTGGTGATGGTCGAGTAGTACCATTAGTAAATACTAATGAGTTAATCTCTTGGGTAACAAATAATCAACGTCCTCATAAAACTAATAAATTACCGACCACAAAATTAAAAACAGCTTTTCTCAAACCACAAAAACCCAAACCCATAGCTAGAAAAAATCATCAAAAAGGCATGATTTTAATTGTTGATGATTCGATTAATGTGCGACGTTATTTAGCTTTAACCTTGGAAAAAGGAGGGTATCAGGTTGAACAAGCTAAAGATGGTCAAGATGCCTGGGAAAAGTTAGAAAGCGGGTTAAAAGTGCAAGCGGTAATTTGTGATATTGAAATGCCCCGTCTTGATGGTTATAGCTTTTTAGAAAGGGTAAAATCTCATGAAGATTTAAAAAGTATTCCCATTGCCATGTTGACTTCTCGCAGTAGTAATAAACATCGTCAACTAGCTATGCAGTTAGGAGCGCGGGCGTATTTTTCTAAACCTTATAATGAACAAGATTTATTGAGAACATTAGAAGATATGATTTTTAGAATAACAGAAACAGATAATAATTGAAAGATACCGGACTTCTTAAAGAAGTCTGGTATGTGAGTATTAGGATTCAATATTAAAGAGGTTATTCAGTTTTTGGTTTATTATCAGAAGTTGTTTCCTCTTTAGCAGTTTGAGCGGGGGCTTCTTCCTTCTTATCCTGTTGTTGTTCTGATTGTTGAACTTGTTGCAGGTGAATATTATTTACTTGGTTAATAAATAATTCCACTGCTTGACTTACTCTTTGTTGTTGTTCTGCTTCTCCAGCAACATCATAACAACGGTAAGCTGGTGTAATTCCCAAGATAAATTTTTCTTGTTCTGCTTCTAACAATTCAACAGTTGTGTTAGCAGCAACAGCATTTTTTTGAAAAGGGAAAGAGGTGACAATACTAGCAACAATTGAAGCGAGCGCAGGACAAATTACAGGTAACCACTTCAGCCAAGCTTGTCCTGCTTCTAGTTTATCTACCAGCACTAAAATTGGGGTGACACCAGACAAAATAACGGTGGAAATTTGCAAGACATAGTAAAGATTTCTTGCCCAATTTCTGGTGTTTTTGTAATCATTGATTAAATCTTGGCAATACTCTAAAGCTTTAGCTCTGGCAGGAACTATGGTATTGTTTTCCAAGGAATTACTATTCTGTAATAAAGAGGTGTAGAGTTCAGCTTTTTTTGCTAGTTCGGCTTTTTGAGCTTCTTTACTAGCATTATTAACTGAGTTTCTGTTGAGGAGAAACAAAAAAATTGCAACAGCTAAAGCTCCAACTCCAGCTAGTACATATTGTTGATTGCTAGAATCGAAATAAATGACAAAAGCCGCACTGACAAAAACAGCTGCTAATAGATAATCAATCAGCTTTAAGAACAAGAGCATTTTTTCACCTGGCGAAGAAAATGGATGAAATGTATAAGCATTTTCTAACTCAATTAAAAATTGAGTGAAAAGCCTGAAAATAGGTTATTTCGCAAACAACCAACTATCTTACACCAAAGTATCATTAAATACAATATTTTCATGCGGCTAGTTAACAAAAATAAAAATATTTTGATGAAAAATTTAAAGTTTTGTAAAATCCATACATTTGATTTATACATTTGTAAGTATTTATCAATTGGCCATCGGTTTTCATCAACAAGAGGTTGAAAAAACAAATTAAAATATTCATGAAGTAATTGCACATATTTTTAAACTGTGATAAAGAAAACAATTAAGATCATGCTGATAGTCAGAGCAAAAATTAAAGCATATTCAAATCTACGACTAAAAAATCCGATAATAGTGATTAATCCTACTAATAAAATGGCAATACCAATATATTGTTCTTTTTGCAAATTTTTAGCGATTAATGAATCATCAGGTGGGGAAGGGGTTTCTTCAATATTATTAGTTTTGGGTGTTGAGTATTGATCGGAATTTATCTCACGCAGAGACGCAGAGAAGCAGAGAGTAAGAATTGGTAAAATTTGCTGTTTTGTAATTTTCATAAATCCTGTATTCTTGCCAGATATAGATGAGAGATAAAATACAATAATTAACCAAATTACATCAAAAAATTGACAAAATAGCAATGAAGGAATAACAATTGAAAATTGATATTATCAAAATATTGCCCTGAATGCTTAAATAAGTTGGGGATATTGTCATGAATAAGTTTTGATCAGTTTTTGATCATATCTCTCATTAGTTATATTTCCATCAGCAACATCACTAATAACAATTGCCTAAAATTTCCCTCCCAGTATGAGATATAAACCATAGCATATCTCATTAGAAGTCAGTCATCAGCCAGAGGAAAAATAGTCAACTTACTTCTACTGTTGTGAATAGATATTCAAAAAAATGGACATAGAATATGCCTCTTTATAAACTGGAAGAATTTGACCCAAACTATAGAGAAACCTTTGGCGGCGATGATATTAAAACCTTGAATCTCTATACCGAAGGAGGAACAGAAGTAGGTGCAGTTGCTGATGCTTTAGTCGATGAAAATGGCAGGTTTAGATATTTAGTTATTGATACAAGTTTAGATTCTGTGGGTAAGAAAATATTACTACCCATTGGACTAGCTCGCATCAATTATCCTGCTGGATGTGTCTATGTCGATGGACTTAGCAAGCAGCAAGTAGAACACTTACCTGAGTACCGAGAAAACATCATTGTTGATCAATCATTTGAAGAATTGGTACGCACTGTCTATCGTTCTAACCTTGGTACTGTAACTTATGAACTGGAAACTTACAACTACGAACAAGAACCAACTTTATATGGTTTAAATGAGCAATATCATCAAACTCTCAGACTTTATGAAGAACGTCTAATTGCTAACAAACATCGGGTGAAAACAGGAGAAGTAGCAGTTGGTAAGCACATTGAAACTGAAACTGCACGGGTGACAGTACCTATTGAAAAAGAAAGAGTTGTAATTGATAGAGTTCAAACACCAGAGATAGGTACAGTACTAGATCCTAACGAAATCAAGTTTCAAGCAGGGGAAGTAGCACACATAGATGTTTATCAAGAAACTCCAGAAATTCATAAAGAAGCATTTGTTCGTGAAGAAGTGCGAGTCAGAAAAGTGGTAGATCGGGATATTGTAGAAGCAGAAGACACGATTCGCCGGGAAGAATTAGACATTCATACTTCTGGTGATTTAAATATCAATGAAAATCGTGCATAAATTCATTAATCAGGAATCAGGAGATAGTAGGGCTTTAGATCCCCGACTTCTTCAATAAGTTGGGGATCTGGGTATTATTCATTTACACAAAATATCTGACTTTTGATAATTATATTTTCTGGTGATTCATTCGTGAGAAAGATGGAAATATCAGCAGAAATTAATATTCTTGAAGGTAAGAAATTCAGAAATTCTATTAAAGGTTGAGGAAAAATATAATGGTTCTTTACAAATTAGAAGATTTTGATCCTCAGTATCGCACTACTTTTGAAGACAAAGACATTAAGGGATTAGGAGTATATACAGAAAGAACTGATGAAAAAATTGGTACAGTTCATGATGCTTTAGTTGATGAAGATGGAAATTTTCGCTATTTAGTAGTTGACTTAGGCTTTTGGATTTTTGGTAAAAAAGTCTTACTACCCATTGGTCGCACCCGCATCGACTATAATAATGATCGCGTTTATGCTATAGGTTTAACCAGAGAACAAGCAGAAGATTTACCTGAATTTAACGAACGTCTGGCAGGAGATTACGACTATGAAGAAAGGGTGCGTGGTGTATATCGTCAACCCGACTACCGCACCACACCTGTAGAAGCATCGGGTCTATTGGAATCACCCACACCTGTAGATTCCTCAGCAGTAGCAACCACCTCTACCGCTAGAACTACACCAACTCACACCCGCGATACTTACCGCTACGAACACGAACCAGAGTTGTTTGGATTAAACGAGCGAGATCATGAAACTCTAAGACTCTATCAAGAACGACTCATTGCTAATAAACATCGTCGCAAAGTGGGGGATGTAACTGTTGGTAAGCACGTAGAAACTGAAACTGCACGAGTATCAGTACCAGTGGAAAGAGAACACGTTGTTATTGAGCGTGTCACTCCTGAAGATGCTGGTAGAGCAGTTTCTCCCCATGAAGCTGATTTCCATGAAGGTGAAGTTGCTCGCATGGAAATCCACGAAGAAACCCCGGAAGTTAGAAAAGAAGCTTTTGTGCGGGAAGAAGTGAGAGTGAAAAAAGTTGTAGAGCAAGATACTGTGGAAACTCAAGACACTGTGCGTCGGGAAGAGTTAGATGTTAATGCTCCTAATCTCCCGATTGAAGAAAGATAATTAGTCAAATATTCAGGATTCAGGAGTCAGGATTCAGGAGTCAGAATAATTGTAAAATCAGGAATCAAGAGATTCAAGATTTTATAAAATACATCAAGATCATGAAAGTCTTAATTTATTCTGGATCGGGATTTTGAATTTTGAATCCTTCCATCTTAACTATTGAAATCATATTGATTTTATTTAATGAACGAAGAAGACACGAAGGACACTAAAGACACACAGGAAGAAAAGATTATCCCTCTCTTGGAAGAAAGGTTGTTTATTGATCATAATAAACAAAAGATAGGAGAGGTAATTGTTCGCAAAGAAATCGAAACTGAAATGATCCAAGTTCCTGTGAGACGGGAAAAATTGATTGTTGAACAAGTGAGTCCAGAACACCAAAAACTAGCAGAAATTGATTTAAGTCATGGGGAAATTGCTGGTATTGAGTTAATTGAAGAAATATCAGAAGTTCCCAGTGTTGCGAGGGGTTTAACTGTTAGTGGAGAGTTTGTTTCACCGAAAATTGCTAGTTTGCTTTTAAATGCGATCGCTCAAGAAAAAAATCATGGTTGTCAACAAGTCAAAATCACAATTGTTGTAGAAAATCAATCCCAACAGGAAAAGTATCAAGAATGGTTTAACCGTTGTTCTTATTCTTCTCATATTTAATTTTTTGGTGGGTATTACCCACCTTTTTAATTAAATAATTAATTAATTAATTAATTAATAATTAAAAATATTATCAATTATCAATTATCAATTATCAATTATCAATTAATTGGTGTATATCTCTGACGATTATATATTGCAAAAGCTAAAACTACAAACGTGAATATTCCTGATAAATATAAAGGATAGCCATAAGTGATCGGCCGAGATTGCTGGACAATCATTCCCGCAATCACAGGACCAATACCATTGGAAATACTTAAATAAGAAGCATTCAATCCTAATGCAGTTCCCTGCTCTTCCGGTTTAGCATTGAGAGAAATTAATGTGCTAATCATCGGTTGCACCAGAGAATTGAATATGGAAAATAATATAGCAACTACGACAAAATAATTAATATTAGCCCAAATTGGCATCAAGAAAAATGACAAACTACGAAAAAACAAACCTAAAAATAATATTTTTACTACATCGAATTTTTCTTTAAGTATAGAAATTCCCCAAGTTTGCATAATCACGCCTAGCGTACCAAAAGTTAAAAATAAAAGAGTTAACGATTGACTATTTTGATTTAGCACTTTAATAAAGTAAGGTTGAAAAGCATAAGTAAACATTGTAAAAGTTGTACCAATCAGAAAGTTAATTAATAGTAAAATACCCACTCCTGGCATTGCTAAACCTTTAATTAAATTTCCTAAACCTAAATCAAAAATGTTTTTAGGTTTTTGCGATTGTTTTTGCAGAGTTTCTGGTAAAAATAAAGCTGTTATTAATAAAGCGATAAACGCCACTGCACCAGAAGCTAAAAAACCAGTCCCTAAAGAAATCTGCTGTGCAAACAAACTTATAGCAGGTCCTAAAACAAAGCCTAATCCCATTGCTGCGCCATAAATACCAAACGCTTGAGCGCGATTTTGGGGACGGGTAATATCAGAAATCACAGCTTGAGCAACAGAGACATTACCACCTGTAATACCATCTAAAAATCTTGCAAAAAATAGCAACCAGGCTACTGTCGCATTGCCAGCTATAAAGTTAGCAATTACAGTACCTGCTAAACTGATAATTAATAAAGGTTTACGTCCAAATCTATCTGATAATTTACCAATAACAGGAGTAGCGAAAAATTGCGATATTGAGTAAACAGAAAATAATAAACTGGTGTGAAAATCACTCAGTTCAAATTGTTTACCATAGAGGTAAATAATAGGAATTAAAATTGTCAAACTGAGGGAATTAACAAAGACAATTAAAGCAGTGATCCAAAAATGACGATTCATAAATAAGTAAGAATTCAGGAGTCAGTAGTCAGGAGTCAAGAGTTTTTTTATTTTGGATTTTGGATTTTGGATTTTGTTAACTCCAATCTAAAATCTAAAATCTAAAATCTAAAATTTTTATCCCCAGTCCCCAGTGATCTTAAAACCGCCCATCCTCAAGAGACAGGCGGTTATTTAATGTTGCTTATTAAACAGAAAAACGTATCAGGTTGTCATTACAATGAAGAACCGATTCCAGCGTAGGCTCCATAAAAGAAAATACCTACAACAGTAATTACACCCAACCCTGCGATTGTAGCCACAACCCACAGGGGAATTCTCCCACTTCCAGACATGGTTTTCTCCTCCCTTAACAACAAATCAACAGAAAGTTAATAATGATGACGATTCCAGTTAGTTAAAAAAGTAACTGGAGAACAGAATACCGAGAACGAAAATTAATAACAGTCCCAGGTACAAAGAAGTACGGTTTAGTTCAACAGGTTGTTGATTAGGATTAGGCGTTCTTTCCATGATTTGCTCCTAACGTTGAATAAACTGCATTGCTGCGATCGCACCTAAAAAGAAGACAGTAGGTACGCCTAAAGTGTGAACCGCCAGCCATCTGACAGTAAAAATAGGATAAGTAACAGGTTGATTGACGTTATTGCCGGTAGCCATGATCTCAAATTACTTTTGGATAAATGTTTCTACTTGTTTCTTAGCTTCGTAACGGTTGCTAACGATGGGTACTTCTTGACGTACTTGAGTGAAATACTCGTTAGGACGGGGTGTACCAAAAACATCGTAAACCAGACCGGTGCTGACAAATAACCAACCAGCAATAAACAAAGCTGGGATGGTGATGCTGTGAATTACCCAGTAACGAATACTGGTAACAATGTCCGAAAATGGACGCTCTCCAGTGGTACCTGACATTTAACTACCTTCGCAAAAACTACTATTGAGTCTATTATCCTACAAAGTTTAGAAACAGTTACAAGTTGCAACTTTCTTCTCAGAAAAGGTTATCACCTAAGCGGTCTCAGCTTGATTGGCTGTTTCTGCATTGGTGGGGTTATATTTGAGCAAAACGCCGTGATCACCGATGATAAAACCTTGATCGGGGCTAAAAAATACAATTTTGTACAGATTAGCAGCGACTTCTTCCACATCACGGTCTTTTTCCCAAGTTTGGCCACCGTCGGTACTGCGTAGCAAGTTACCGCTACCACCACCAATCCAAATTTCATCAGGTGTGCGATAAGCTAAATCTAATAAACCCCAGCTAGTTGATAACTCTGGATATTCTACATCTAACCATTCATCTGATTTAGCTAGATCACTAAATTGCACTTGACCACCGCGTGCTAATAACCACAACTGGTCGTTATTAGCAAAACCCATATTTTCTAAACGACGGGAACTGTTGCGGTTATGGGGTTCCCAAGCTTCCATTCCTGGTTGCCATACTGAGTAAAAACTACCTTTAGCAGAAACAGCAATATATTTACCATCGGGCGATCGCTCTAAGTTCCGCACCACACCCACAGCAGTTTCTACCTGTGCTTTCCAGTTTAAACCACCATCTGTAGTTTTATATATCGCTCCCACATCAGTGGCCATTTCTGCCGTACCTTCACCCAGTGCTTTCACCAAAATTGGGCTACCGGGTAACTTTTGACTCAAAGGTAAGCTAGACCAAGATTTTCCACCATCAGTAGTATGCAGCAATACTGAAGGCTCTCCCACAATCCAACCTTCTTGACCTGCAAAACTTACCGAGTCAAAACGGGATCTTGGCTCATCCACAGCCAGTTCTAAACGTTGCCAAGTTCTACCACCGTCTTTAGTTTCCAACAAAGTGGCATTACTACCTACTAAATAACCATGATTGGGGTCATCAGTAAAAGCAATATCAAACAGTTTTTCCTCGGTGGGTACACTAATCACTTCCCAAGGATTAAAAGTTGTAGAGGGAACTTTGCTACAACCTATACAAGCTAGGACTACTATTAACGCGGCAAATATGCCTTGCCACCTTTTGAAAATTGATTGCATCAGTATTTTTTAGTGTTTATTTGAATTAAGGGAACAGGGAACAGGGAACAGAAGGCAAAAGGCAAAAGGCAAAAGGCAAAAGTTAATATCATCCCCAGTCACCAATCACCAGTCACCAAAGAGGATATTACTGTAGGCCGTAAAGACTGATAAAAAACAAGAAGCCAAGGGCTAAAGCACCAAATATTAAGATATTCTTTTGCGCTGGTGTCAGTTTATTTACACCCAAGCCATAACCTAAGTTTTCTTTGAAACCAGATGCCGTACCCGCAGGACCGATATTAGCAAAAGCTACCTTCTTGGCAGTGCAAACTGGACACTTCCAATTGATTGGCAGGTCTGCAAACTCTGTCCCCGCCGGGATATCATATTTATCGTCTCCCTTCTCCGGTTCATATACATAACCGCAGGCGCGACACTCATAGCGGTCTAACGCCTGAGTCTCAAGAGCTTCTTCAGCTTGTTCACTCATGGCTAGATTCTCCTAGAGGGGAAATCTTAAAGATACGTTACAAATTATGACATAATTGTTAAACTTTTCTATCAATCCTAAAACTGAATCAAATACTCCACTCTGTCTGTTTCCCAGATTTCAAAATACCTGGAAAGATATAATGTAAAAAGAAGTTACAGCTTGATTTCCACCATAATCAGTAGATATTTATTGTGTTTGTCCTTAGCGGTTACGAATATCTTCTAGGCTTCTTGATCCTTTGCAGCCTAGTTCCAGCCCTGGCGCTATCAGCGTCCAAACTTCTGAGACCTAGTAGCTACAGCCCTGAACGGCGCACCACCTATGAATCCGGTATGGAACCCTTTGGCGGAGCCTGGATTCAATTCAACATTCGCTACTATATGTTTGCCTTAGTCTTTGTTGTCTTTGACGTAGAGACTGTTTTTCTATACCCTTGGGCGGTAGCCTTCCACCGTTTGGGACTATTGGCATTTATTGAAGCATTGATTTTTATTGCGATTCTCGTAATCGCGTTAGTTTACGCATGGCGTAAAGGAGCATTGGAATGGTCGTAAATTCTAATCTAACCACCCAGGACAAAGAACAAATCATTAACCCCATCCAACGGCCTACAGTTACTCAAGAACTGTCAGAAAATGTAATTTTAACCACCGTTGATGACCTCTACAACTGGGCGCGGCTTTCTAGTTTGTGGCCTTTGCTGTTTGGTACAGCTTGCTGCTTCATTGAATTTGCGGCTTTAATCGGTTCTCGTTTCGACTTTGACCGTTTTGGGCTAATTCCCCGTTCTAGCCCCCGTCAAGCCGATTTAATCATCACTGCTGGAACAATTACCATGAAGATGGCTCCTCAATTGGTGCGTCTTTATGAACAAATGCCCGAACCCAAGTATGTAATCGCTATGGGTGCTTGTACCATTACAGGGGGTATGTTCAGCGTTGACTCTCCCAGTGCAGTACGCGGAGTTGATAAGCTGATTCCTGTAGATGTGTACTTACCTGGTTGTCCTCCCCGTCCAGAAGCGATTATTGATGCAATTATTAAATTGCGGAAGAAAATTGCTAATGATTCGATGCAAGAACGGGGTCAAATCAAACAAACCCACCGCTATTACAGTACCACCCACAATATGAAGCCAGTTCCCGAAATTTTAACTGGTAAGTATTTACAATCAGAAACTCGCTACAATCCACCCAAGGAATTGACAGAAGCGATTGGTATGCCTGTACCACCTGCGTTGTTGACATCTCAGACAAAGGAGGAAGAAAAGCGTGGCTGATGCAGAATCTCAAGAATCTAAAATAGTTCCTGCGGGTCAGGTTTCCCAGTGGTTAACAGAAAATGGTTTTGACCATGAATCTCTGGCAGCTGATGTTAATGGGGTAGAAATTATTAAGGTTGCACCTGAGTTTTTACTTCCTACCGCTACAGCTTTGTATGCTTACGGATTTAATTGTCTCCAGTTTCAAGGCGGTATTGATTTAGGTCCTGGTCAGGATTTAGTTAGTGTTTATCACTTGATTAAGGTGAGTGATAATGCTGATAAACCAGCAGAGGTGCGGATTAAGGTGTTTTTGTCTAGAGAAAATCCGGTTGTTCCTTCAGTGTATTGGATTTGGCGCACTGCTGACTGGCAAGAGCGTGAGTCCTACGATATGTTTGGGATTATCTATGAAGGTCATCCTAATTTGAAGCGGATTTTGATGCCGGAAGATTGGGTAGGTTGGCCTTTACGTAAGGATTACATCTCGCCTGATTTCTATGAGTTGCAAGATGCTTATTAGGTAGTGCTAATCTGTGGTTTACCCCTTTCCAATGGTGGAGAGGGGTATTGTTTTTTTGGGGTTAAATCCGGCTTTCCGCACTTCAAAATGTAATACAATAATACTTCAATTATTTTTACAAAAAATGTTGATATAATTCAGTATTTAAACGTATAAACTACAGACCTTTGGCGATAGCGAAGCGCTGCTGCAAGCAGTTCGCTATTCAACGACCATTAACCCCAATTGTTGTAGTCTTTTTATGTTACAAAACGAAGTGCGGAATGTGGGCTGTATGAACAACGCATTGGTTATGAAAAAGGTGAGCAAAATATTTTTCTGAAACTACTTAAAAAACGTTTTGGAGAAATTTCGGAAGATATTCAGCAAGCAATTACTGAATTATCTATTGATCAGTTAGAATCTCTGGGAGAAGCTTTATTAGATTTTACTGTTGTTGATGATTTAATCAATTGGTTGCAACAAAATCAGGAACAATAAATAAATGATAGTGTTGAGGTAGATGATTTATGTGTTTATTCATTTGATTCTACCCAACCCATCAGGATTTTAGATTTTCAACTGATATTTCTTTTTACTTGCTCTTACCTAATTTAAAATTTCTATATTCATATCCTGCAAATCCTATAATCCTGGATATCATGATTCTGACAAATAATCTCTGATTATTAACACAGATAAACTTAAAAAAATAAAAATTGCAATAAAAATAAAAATAAAATTTTGTAAATTCTCTCATCTTGTCAATACCCATTGATAAATTTGAGAATTGTAAAGAATTTGGACTTTTTGAGAAAAATGCCATTTAATGTAAAACAGATGCCATCATAGCTCAATCAGAGCCAATTGGTGGGCAATTTACCTACCAGATACAACCCAGTCGGTAAATATCCTCTACCGGGGCATCTGGTAGCATGGGAAATTGCCAATTTAATTAAATCAACCTAACAATAAAGGGAAATTTGGTAAAAAGCTGTTAATTAATAACTAGGACTTTTTGCCAAAGATGATTTTAATCCTAGACAAATTGTGATGAATATAACTAATTTCCCGTGGTTGACGACGATTATTCTTTTACCAATAGCCGCGTCACTACTTATCCCCATCATCCCCGATAAAGATGGTAAAACCATCCGTTGGTATGCCTTAATTGTCGGTTTGATTGATTTTGCCCTCATCATTGCCGCTTTCTACTTGGGTTATGATTTCTCTAACCCTGACTTACAAATGGTAGAAAGTTATTCCTGGATACCACAAATAGATTTGAAGTGGTCTGTGGGGGCTGATGGTTTATCCATGCCTCTGATTATTTTGACGGGTTTTATTACCACTTTGGCGGCTTTGGCAGCATGGCCTGTTACCTTCAAACCCAGGCTATTTTACTTTTTACTTTTAGCCATGTACGGTGGCCAAATTGCCGTGTTTGCAGTCCAGGATATGCTGTTATTCTTCCTGGTGTGGGAATTGGAGTTAATTCCGGTTTACCTACTGCTGGCTATTTGGGGTGGTAAAAAACGCCATTATGCAGCGACTAAGTTTATTCTCTACACCGCCGGCGGTTCGCTGTTTATTCTTCTCGGTTCTTTGACGATGGCGTTTTATGGTGATAATGTCACCTTTGATATGCAGACACTCGCCCTCAAAGACTACGCCCTCAATTTACAACTGTTACTATACGCTGGTTTCTTAATTGCCTACGCTGTTAAGTTACCTATCATCCCTCTGCATACTTGGCTACCAGATGCCCACGGGGAAGCTACCGCACCTGTGCATATGTTATTGGCTGGTATTCTGTTGAAAATGGGTGGTTATGCCTTAATTCGCATGAATGCCCAAATGTTGCCAGATGCCCATGCTTATTTTGCCCCGGTGTTGGTAATTTTGGGGGTAGTTAATATCATCTATGCGGCGTTAACGTCTTTTGCCCAACGTAACCTGAAGCGGAAAATTGCCTACTCTTCAATATCTCACATGGGTTTTGTTACCATTGGGATAGCCTCTTTTACCGATTTAGGTTTAAGTGGTGCAGTTTTACAAATGGTTTCTCACGGGTTAATAGGTGCAAGTTTATTTTTCTTGGTTGGTGCAACTTATGACCGGACACACACCTTGATGTTAGATGAAATGGGTGGTGTTGGTAAGCGGATGAAGAAGATTTTTGCGATGTTTACTACTTGTTCAATGGCTTCTTTAGCATTGCCAGGAATGAGTGGTTTTGTAGCAGAATTAATGGTGTTTGTGGGTTTTGCCACTAGCGATGCTTATAACCCTACATTTAAAGTCATCGTTATTTTCTTGATGGCAATTGGTGTGATTTTAACCCCGATTTATTTGCTGTCAATGTTGCGAGAAATATTCTACGGACAGGAAAACGAAGAGTTAGTTTCTCACCAAGCTTTAATTGATGCTGAACCCCGTGAAGTGTTTATCATTGCTTGTTTGTTAATTCCCATTATTGGGATTGGTTTTTATCCCAAGTTGCTAACACAAATGTACGATTCTACAACTGTACAATTGACGGCAAGATTACGGGATTCTGTGCCAACTTTGGCTGCTAAAAAAGCGGTGGAACAGGTTTCTTTAACTGCACCTATAATTGGTGAATAGTTGTTAGTTATAATTGCTAATTAGGGTGGGTTTGATACCTGCCCTTTTTTTTTAACTTTCTATTCTGGTAGCCAGTCTTCATCTAAAACTAAATCTAATTCATAAAGACATTCTTCTGGAAATGTGGAAATTATCAAACCCGTTTGTTTGGCTGCTTGACGACGTGCTTTTTCATAGCTGTCTGTTAATTGTTCTGGAGGATAATTTTTAAGACTGGGACTATCTTTTATAGTTAATTCAATTTGAGTGCGTGCATCTGTAATAGAATCTAGCCAACTATCGGAACGTCGTTGGGGTTGATATTGCCATTTAAGTAGGTGTAAAAGTAGGCGAATTAATTGGCTAGAAATGGATCTTTTTTCACTTTTACCCAAGTCGGAAATCTCCTCAATTAAATGTTCTTTGTCTATTTCTTGCCAGCGATTTTCTAGTAATAGTTTTGCGGTTTCTTCCAGCCACATATTGAAATCTGTCTGATAAGTTACAGTCATTTTTAGTTTACCTCTTTGTTTGAAGTAATTGATCTATTGCTGTGAAATTAATCAGCCTATCCGTTTTAATTCTTCTCGTAAAACTCGCCTTAATGTATCTTCTAAAGGTTCACGACGCTGCTGGATATATTCTTTTAAAGCATCGTTAATTAATATTTGGTAGTTTTCACCACCTGCTTGATGAACTTGATCTCTAAACCATGCGAGTATTTCATCATCTAAACGAATAGTAATTCTGTTTTTTCCGGGTGCTGTTGGTTCTATTGCTCCCCTTTTTCTTTGGCTAAAATCATATTCTGATTCCATAATTTTTCTCTATCCCACTGGTATGCCATCTAATTCTATTGTATGCACATTCGTACGTATTATCAGAAGAGAAATATTTAAGTTATGGAAAAATTTTAGCTTTTAGCGATCGCTCTTTTTTGTTTCGAGCAATAACTCAAGAAAGGGAAAAAGGTTTACCAATAGATATCATTATGCTGACTGTATGTATAGTATTTAAAATTACATTGATAAGAGTTGTTTACGCTATTCACAAGTACATTTGTTCTGTATTATCATAAATATGATATCCTCAATTTTTCAATAGGAGTAAATTGTATGTCAAATCATAGCGGAAGTTATATGTTAAATGAGGTAATTTCAATTTTGAGACGTGAAAAGTGTTTTGATCATTTGGAGCAAGAAAAGAAGCAAAATTTAATTGAAGAAATTGTCAACTTAGCTCGTTATGAAGATGATTGTAATTCGGGGGAAATTTTAGAAGGACATACAGATTATTTTCAGATATGTTATTGTTGTTTGGCAAAAACTAATGATCTTGAATCTGGTCTTTGTGTAAAATGCAGGTAATTACATAATATATCGCTCTTTTTTGTTTCGCGCAAAGACGCAAAGAAGGAAAATAAGGATTTTGGCAGTAATTATAACTGAGATAATAGCTTGTCATAATCTGCATGAGTACCAATCCAAAACCAGATGATACCACTTTCGTTTCGCACACCTACAGCACGATAATTTTTACTAACACGAGCAGAATAAATAGGTAAGTTGGGATGCACTGACTTGAAACGTAGGCTAGGATGCCAGGGATCTTCTTTAAATTGTCGGTAAGCTGTACGTGCTTGCTGCTGTACTTGCGGGGGAAGATCAGCGTATAAGTTACGAAATTGAATAGTTGTTTTCGACTTCACAGGTTTTCTGGATCTAATTCTAAAGTTTTACCTGCTTGATCTTCTGCTAATGCTGCTGCTGCAAGTTTGGCAAGTACATCATGAGATTTTGCAAATGCTTGATCCCATCGGCTTTCGTCTTCTATTTCTTCAAGGATGAGTAAGGCAATTCTATCTTGTTCGGTTTCAGGAAGTTGTTTTATTTGTGCAATGGCTTTTTCTAGTAATTGAGTCATAGCTAGTAAGCTGTTGTGATTAGGTGTTGTTAATTATTGTACTTTAGTTAAAGGTTGTTGGTGCGATCGCTCTTTTTTGTTTCGCGCAAAGACGCAAAAAAAAGATACATTAATTTCAGTTTGTCTCAAGACATGAAAATAGATGATGTACTGAAATTGCTAAAAATTTATTTTATTATACTAAATAAGTAAAACTACGGTTACTGGTTTTGACTAGACAATGTTAATTTTATATTTATTTAATCTTTGTAAAATGAAGGAAGATATGCTCATGGAAAGTGGAAAGTTATCTGTAGCACAAGCTAAATTAAAAATGACCATTTGGAATGCAGAAGCAGAAAGCACTTCCAGTAGTGATTTTTACTTGTTGCTGCAAGAAATGGGTTTACCTGAAGAAGTTGTGACAAGATTACATCAGCTTATAGGGACAACTATAAAAGTAGGTAAAAAAGCTGTTTCAATAGGTAAGGTGGTACTGACAAAAATAATTGAATTTGTGAAAGCACACCCTTTTCTTGTCACAAGTGTTGGAATATCTGCCGTTGTCGCATCTGCCATATACAGTTTAATAGTTTCGATTCCATTTTTAGGTCAATTATTAGAACCTGTGGCTAGGGCTTTAGGAATTGGTATTGTTGTGACTGGAGCAGTTGTAGGACATACACTTGATAAAAAATTTGCTGGTGTAGGACAAAATATTGTTGAAGTTGCAAGCGAATTTTTTAAACTTCTGATTGATGTTTTTAGTGCGGTTTCCTATGAAGTAGCTTTTACCTAAATTGGCTCAAAAATTTAAACTGAGGAATTTTATGACAAGGAAAAAACTTACTAAAGAAGAATTGCTCAAAGCAATTGAACAGCTAGAAAAGAATCCTCATGATAGAATGAGTTTTTTAGCAGATATTGGTGCTATTGGTGTTGGTGCTATTGGAGCAGGTGCAGCAGCATTTGCTTTTGGAGGAACAACAGCTTCTATCTTATTTGGACTAATTGCTGTACCAGTTGCAGCACCAGTAGGGGTAGTTGCTGGAGCAGCACTATTAGGTGGAGCAGCACTTTTTGGAGCAAAAAGGTTTCTATTTGATGGAACATATCAGCAAGGTAAGCGAGAAGAAATGCTGAGACAGTTCAAAGATAAACTACGAGAAATAGAAAACGAAGAGAGAAAATCTACCATTAGTGACAAAAATAAGACTGAGTTTTACAGTTTCCTAAAAGAGCCATTAAAACTGGATCTAATAAGTGCTGAAGAAGCTCAAAAATTAATGGAACTGGTAGAAAAAGGTGAACTTTCCCTCAGTGATGCTTACCAACTTGTAATAGACATCTTATCTGAAGTAAAAGGACTACCACCATCCAAAAGTTAGGGGTTTAATTTATATGATATCAACAGCCTGTTTCTACAGGTTTTTTTATTATATTTTTATACTGAAATGGACTAACTAGATATCTAGGAAATAAATTCCCTGTCTAAAAACAAAAGTCGGTTAAAACCGACCATTCTTGTTTTTCATTATCACTCTATTTCATCAGGATTCACACCTAAAGCCTTTAATTTTTCAGCCAAAAGTTGCGTTTTTCTCCTTTCTGCGGCTAAAGCTGTTTCTGCTTGTTCCAGAAGTTGAGAAATTTCCAGATATGAAGAAAACTTATTCCCATCAGGACGATAAATTTGTAATTCTTCCCCTGATAAATCAAACTTAATTCCTAACCGGGGACTAACCCAATTTTCCATTTCCGAAATGACATCTAAACCATCTTCCGTTCTTAACCATCCTGTCAACTGATTATTTTGAGGATTATAAATATAATATTCTTCTACTCCATATCTTTCATAAAATATCAATTTTCTCTCCATTTCGGTTTGCGAATTACTAGGAGAAAGAATTTCAAAAACTACTTGGGGTGCAATATTATTTTCTTGCCATTGTAAATAAGAACCGCGTTTACCCTTTGGTCGTCCAAATACAACCATAACATCTGGTGCATTGACTATATAATTTTTCCCTTCAATGGGATACCAAAATAAATCACCAGCCACAAAAACATCAGGGTTATCTGCAAATAACCAATCTAAATTTTGTTGAATAACTAATATCCAACGAAACTGTTCTGTATTATTAGCCATTGGTTGTCCATCACTGTCTGGGTAGATGACCTCTGATATATTTACAGGTAGAGGTTGAGTAACCATAACTTTAAATTAGTTAGTTGTTTACTTTAGCAATATTTTATCACTAAACAATAGATACCCTAATTCTTAATAATATCCAGGGAATAAATTCCCTGTCTAAAAGCAAAAGTCGGTGAAAACCGACTAACAAAAAATCTCTCTTCCTCCTCTCTGCGCCTCTGCGCCTCTGCGTGAGAAAACCCCTAAAAATCCTCATCATCAATAAAACACTCTATCCAACTTACTTAACCTCAGACACAGAAAAAGCCTTATTTGCTTCAGCATAAATCTTTAAAGCAACCGCCATTTGTTGTTTAGCATTATCTCCCTGTGCTTGAAACCAAGCCAAAGTTTCAGGATCAACTTCAATCATAATTTTTACAGGTGATTTAGGCATTCGCAACTGTGCTTTTTCAAAAAACTCATCCGACAAAGGAGGAATATCAGAAGTATCAATTTCCTCATCACTCATCGCATCAATTCTATCCCAGTCTGTTTTTGAGGTATTGTTCATAGCGTTTTCGTTCATGAGAAATTGCCTTTCTTAATGAAATAATCCTAACTATATTCACATCAGGTTCAGTGTAGACAACAACTATAACCCTGCCATCAAGTAGTCCAATACCAATATATCTTGCTTCACTATAATCTTGTCGTTCATCAATATAGACAAGCATAGGTAAATTAAAAATTCGGTAAGCATCAGCAAAATCAAAACCATGCTTTGTAATATTACTTTGGTTTTTACGCTCATCCCATTCAAACTCCATAGACTCAATCTACCACACTAATTGCTAATTCTCTCTTCCTTTCTGCGCCTCTGCGCCTCTGCGTGAGAAAACCCCTAAAAATCCTCATCATCAATAAAAAACTCCGCCTCCTCATCAACCCTAGATTTCGACTCACCCAAACCCCAAAGAGACTGCAAAACCACCCCACCAACCAAACCCACAGCCACCCAAAAAGCCAACATCAAACCAAAAGGAACTTGTATAGATTGAAAAACCAAAAACCTTAAAGATACAGGAGTAGCATTCTGCACAGAAATGAGAGCGATCGCCAACACCCAACCAGCTATAACTATAGAAATAAATAAATTCACAAACATTTTCATAATTTTATATATAAAAAAGGAGTCAGGAGTCAGGAGTTATTTATTTTGGATTTTGGATTTTGGATTTTGGATTGTTTTTGTTATCTCCAATCTAAAATCTAAAATCTAAAATCTAAAATATTCTCCCC
>NZ_JADEXH010000057.1:0-27371 GCF_015207205.1 Sphaerospermopsis sp. LEGE 08334
TGGCTAATTCCCAATAGCAGGCATCTTCAGCACTGATTCTAGCGTATAATCTGAGTATCTTTGCACTTTACCTTCATTTCCTCAAAAGCAGTTGTGGTGAAGGTTAGATAGTTTTCGGAGATGTCTAGTGCATTGAGTAAAGAAGAAGTAGCAATAGCAATCTGAAAGGCAATCTGCAAAACTACTATTATCATGACGATGAAAAACAAACAGCCTATCCACCAGTTATCATCAACAACCGTATTTCCTCTTCTTTTGACTTCTGCTTCTGCATTAATAATAAGTTGATCAGCCCTTTTTTCTATCTCTGGTATTTCTTCTAAATAGCTACCTATTTCAGATACAAAATTATTCATAAATGAACGATGGCTTTGTTTAGCTAAATTGAGTTTTACACCTGTACAATCTTGGATTAACCCCAGAAGTTTATATAAATCTTGAGCTTTCCAGGATGTGCCACAGTCTAAACAAGCGTTAGCATTTCTATCTTCACCTGTAACAGCACCAACCGCAGCACCGACAACTCCAAACAAAGCATACCCAGCTATAGCACGTCCCCAGTTTACATCGGTTTCTTTTTTAATTTGAATGTGTTTAGAACCACAGTTAGGACAGTTAGCCATCTTTTATTTCCTTTATACTGCTATACTTACAGTATTATGACATTTTTAACCCCTTGTGTAAGTGTTTTGTTAAATTTTTTATATATTCAAGCAATTAACCGTCTAAATCAGGATTTCCAGGATTCAAGGATTTACAGGATGTTGGTTGGTATAGTAGGTTTCTATTTGATTGATTCCCTTTTTAAAATTGGATAGATAATAATTGACTGTTTACTCATGTATATGCCAATTTTCTAAATCAAAATCCCATGCTTGTTTAATTTTTTGAAAATCACTGTCACGAGAAACTACAATTAAATTATTTTCTATAGCAGTAGCAGCAATCCATAAATCATTTTCGCCAATACCTAAATCAGTAATTTTTGTTTTTCTGCGCTTATTTCTTTCTTTTGGTGCAAATTTATCCATAATTTTTGCTTTCAGCTTTGCATAAATATGACTAACGCTATCATTTATATCGTAAATAGAAATATCTGTTATAAAACCTTCTATAATCCGCAAATTATCTGCTACTTTCTGAGAATTTTCTGCCATATATAATAATTCTCCTTCAGTTACTACGGAAATAGCTAAATTAGATTCTCCAACACTTTTTGCATGATCTATAATCAGAGAATCCCCAAAAATCAAAGCACTACAATGGTTTGTATCCAGTAAATACATAAAATAAGATGTTGAGATTATTTAATTAATTGAATTATTGATTGTATTAAAATTCTGCTACTCCACGAGAATCATAGACTGCTTGTAAACAATCTTTAAGATCATCACCTTGCCATTTACCAGTATGGCGTAAAATTGATTTACCTGAACCTAGACGTTGAGGAGGTTTTACTTTTTTAGTTTTCATATTTTTTACCATTACTAGCAATTCTGCTATTTGTTCTTCTGTCATAGTATCAATTTCTGCAAATAGTTCTTCTTTAAATTTCATTTCAGTTTCTCCTAAATTTAATAAACATTTTCTGTGAATTAAGCAATATGTGGCTGAAAACCTTATGCTGTATAGATTTTGCAAATTCCACATTTTCTCTACCAATTCTCTTACATACCCATTCTACACAAACAGGAACAATAGCATTACCAAATAAAGCATACTGATCATAAATTCTTGCCTCTCTACACCAATCATCAGGAAAACCTATTAATCTGGCATATTCAACATTAGTTAAACGTCGAAATTTATCACCTACTTTATAACGTTCATAGTGTCTTGATGTGGAAGCAGTTAATGTTGATGCAATACCATTAATTCCAAATATTGTATAACCTAATCTTGAACCACCTTCCTGATTATATAATATTTCCACACCCTGACAATAACGATTAACAAACTTACTTTTTTTAATCCGTTCTAAGGTATCCTTTGTAAAGTCAAAAGTATGATCTACTATTGCTTCATCTTGCAGAATATCTTTCAGGTTTTTTCTGGGTTTGATATCTGTTAACATAGATATATTTTTAGTAAACATCTTATTTTTATAGGCAATATCCCAATTACCATTCTTACCTTTGTTTGCAGTTATAGGCAACATATATTGTTCTATTAATGATTCTATATCCTCTAAATCAATTAAGTCTTCTTGAGTTAAAAAAACAGATTTATTTTCTAAGACATGAGAATTTATATCTGGTAAATCTAGCTTAGTTCCAAAAATAAAAATTCTTTCTCAATTTTGCGGAATACCAAAACTGATAGGACTAATAATTCTCCACTCAATCAAATAATCTAACTCTGATAGCGCATTTAATATAACTCGGAAATGAGAGCCATTTTCCATTGTTAAAAGTCTTTTGACATTTTCTAAAAAGAAATATTGTGGTTTTTTGGCATCTATAATTTCTACAATACGTTCAAATAATGTCCCTCTCACACTATCTCTGATTCCCAATTTTTTACCAGCAGGGCTAAAGGGTTGACAAGGGAAACCAGCAGTTAAAAGATTATGGTTAGGTATATCTGATAAAGAAATATCTTTAATATCGCCTAAAACAATTGAGTCTTTAGCAAAGTTGCTTTTGTAAGCTTTACAACTTAATTCATTTATGTCATTTGCCCAGATAGTTTGAATATTGGCATTTTCTAAACCCAGTCGAAAACCACCAATACCAGCAAATAATTCTATGGCTGTCAATTCTTGTGTTTTCATTTATACGGAGCAAATGATTTATGAGTAGGTTTTTTCTACACTTTATTATATATTATATTTGACATTTTTTAAGTAAAATCCGGTATATATCTTTAATATCTGTTATATTAAATAATATAGAATCAGAAAATACACATCTCCCCACCTTCCAGACATTTCTAGAATTTTGTTATATGATTAAATCGCAGTTATTACCATAATTAATTTTTTCCATGAAACGTCAATCTAAACTAAAACGCCGCATCAGAAAATTCACATTTATTTCTATCATTATCTTCCTATTTTTTACCATAGTTGGCAGCAGTAGTATTAACTACTATCAGCCAATTCAACATACTGTAATGAGAAATAACATCAATAAAACAGCATCTACAAATACACCATTTATTCCCGATCCAGAATTAGATGATCAACAACGTTTTTTAGATACAATTACACATCAAATACAAAATCCTCCCCAACCTAACACCTATGAATATATCTTACTTCGTGCCTATGGTGCAATATTTATTAATCAAAATCCAGAAATTAAATTACCATCAAAAGTAATTTTAAACAACGAAGAAGAAACCCTAAATTTTCAGGATAATTTACAATTAACCCTAGTTGAAGGTACACAAGAATGTTACTTACAAAAAGCCGCCGCAGATGCGTTTAATCAAGCCAGAAATATCATAGATATACCTTTAAAATCTGGTTATTCTGGTGATTGTACACGAAGTTTTGCTACCAATTTACGATTTTGGCAGAAATATACAAATGATCAAACTTTAGAACAGGTAAAACAGGGAAAAGAAACTAATATTCTCAGTGTAGTTGCACCTCCAGGAACTTCACAACATCTCTGGGGTTTAGCACTTGATTTAAGAGTATCTAACCAAGAACAAAGAGAAGCATTAAACCAAAATGGTTGGTTTCAAACTGTTGCAAAAGATGTACCTCACTGGACTTATCTGGGTTGGGATGAAGAGAGTTTACCAAAATTTGGTTTACAGGAAAAAATAATAAGCGGTATTACTTATTGGTTGACACCAATTTAAGTAATTAAAACATAAGTCAAACATAACTCAAACATAACTCAAACATCAAAATACAAATGAGATTTTCACGGTACATCTATATAATAAAAATCGGCATTTTTAGCAATTTCATCAAATCCTTGTAAGTAGTCTTTAATCACATATTTTATTTTTTCTAATGCTTCCTGTTCTGTATCACCTACAGTCCAGCATCCGGGTAATGCAGGACACCAAATAGCATAGACTTGATCTATTTTGTTCAACTTAACTTGATAGCGCATATCCTACATTTTCTGGTAACTGCTATACTCCTAATTCTATAATCTTTATTAAGTTTAAAAGGAATCCCTTGATACTGTACTAGCGAAAACTGTGATTAAAATAGGATAAAAGTGTAAAACTAATCGTCAGCATTCAGCCATCAGCAAGACCCTGAACCCATCAATAATAGGTTGTAAATTGCTCAATCTCTCTCTAGAGAATAGCTGATTACTGATTACTGATAGCTTTGGTAAATGCCATTGTAGATAATAATTATTACAATAAAATAATCACACCACTTTAATTTGGAGTTCTCACAGTGGGTTTATTTGATGATTTAAGTCGGTTTTTAGAAGCACGTTTAGAAGAATTCTTGCGAAACAACCCCCACCTGGAGTTAGAAATGCTGTCAGAACAGCTACGGGAGCAAGAAGAGGATACACTAAAATTGATTGCAGATTTACAATTACAGGAAAAGCGATCGCAAGATGAAATACTAGAAACAGCACAGGAAATACAACGCTGGCATATCCGTGTCCAAAAAGCCAAGTCCGCAGGTAGAGAAGATTTAGCCATACCAGCGCAAGCAAGAGAAGACGCACTTTTGCGGGAAGGAAATCAGAAATGGGGACAAATGCAAGGTTTAAAAGAACGCATTACCCAGTCCCAAGAACTGCTACGCAAAATTCAACAGCGTCGTCAAGAAGTCCAAGCAAAAGCAGCAGAAGCGCAAAAAGCACGCGCACAAGCCCAAACTCAGCAACGTTTAGAAACTAATACTTGGCAAACTCCAGCTAGTAGTTATTCTAGCCAGTTTGATGATTTAGAAGAAAAGTTTCGTCGTTGGGAAACGCAAGATGAGTTGGAACAAATGAAACGCAACATGGGTAAATGATTTAGCAGAAAGGATGGAATTTAAATGTTATAATTTCATCCTTAATATGTTATTAACTCTTGATAATTTACAGCATAAAATTTAATTCTTGAAAAAATATTTAATTTAGAAATTACAACTTGATTTTTTGAAAGATTTTCACTATATTTAAATTAGATTTAAATTAGATTTAACAGCAGATTGCAGATCAATTAGGTACATAATTTAAATTGAAACCTATACACAAAGCTGGTTTTAATCCTGATTCCTACTGTAATTAGTTAGATGTTTTTATCAGATTTTTCTGTTTCCTTTCCACAGGTATTGAGCATTACTAATTATTCATCTTCACGACGTTTCAAATCATAACTGAGGAATGGAAAATAGTATCTTAGTAGACATTGTAGCCACTTTACAACGGTTATTTGTAGGTTACATACCCGCCGTTATTTTAGGTATCTTTGTTGGTTTTATTATTGGTATTAATGGCATAGTTTATCAGCTATTTAGTCGGTTATTCCAAATCCCAAATAGCATTCCTTCTATCGCTTTTTTACCTATTGCGCTGATTTTATTTAAAGAAAATGAAACCGCAGCTATTTTTGTGGTTTTTGTTGGTGTTCTTTGGGCAATAATTGTAGAAACTGCCACAGGTATTCATAAATTTCGCCAACAAGATAATAACTCTCGCGTAGCTATTTATTACATATTTAAAGCTTTAAGACTAGGTATGTGGATAGCTTGGTTTACAGTCATTGCTACAGAAATGCTTGCAGGTTCAAAAGGGTTGGGCTTTTTAGTTTGGAATGGTTATAAAGCCAACAACCCAAGATACATTATTGATGCTTTACTCTACATCGCTGTTATTGGTGTTTTTCTCGATCAACTGCTAGACTTAACTGGTAGTGTTCTTTACCAAATTGTTGGCGAAAAAAGTAAATCTTCTAAGAGTGAATAACTGATTATAACTGATTTATTTACTCATTATCTATTTCTCCGAATTGAACCTTGCCACCTTAATTTTTGTTGGGCAGAACGTTCACCTAAAGAACGTGTTGCAGTTAATTCAATCTCCACATTTGTACCAGAACTAAGAGCATCATTAGGTATTTTTAACTTCCCTAAATCCAAAGTAAATCGGTTATAATCACGAGTAACTAAGTTAGCAGGAATTTCCCCTTCATAAAAAGTTTGGAAATCAAAAGCACCAGAAAAACTATCTTTTGCCCGATATTTTATTTTAAATTGAGTGTTAATTAAATCAGACCTTCCTGCTAAATCTACTATTTTCAAATTTAGATTTTTACCTGAACCAGAAAACTCGGAAACTGCTAAATTTGTAACTTCTTTTTCAGGAATGGCATAGTTAACAGTGTACTCAGTTAATTGACCCTGAATTTTGGTATTACCATCAACCCACATATCTTCAGAAAATTCAATTTCTATTTGTTGATTATCATTTAAAGTTAGTATAACGTTTTGATTAGCAAAGTTAGCTATCGGCTGTTTTTCTTGCCAAATTAATTTAAAAGTTCCTTCCAAACGGCGATCAAATTCTCGATATTCATCAGTAATAACAGAACCAAAAGCAAGTAAAGCTGTAGCACCTTGACGCAAATTCCATTTATTTTTGGAAAGGTTAAATTGTTGAGTTGCTAATTCAGAAATTGCTACTTTATGAGTTGGTGTATCATCTCTTAATGGTTCTTTGCTATTAATAATGGTTAAAGTTCCTAAACTTCCGCGTTTACCTTCTCGTGCATCACTCCCATCTCTCCCATCCCTACCGTCGTAACAACGATAAACTTTATTAGTACATTTATGGTCAGCACCACCGGGAGTTCCTTTGCAAGTTTTTACTTCCCAACTGCGACGACGACAGTTACAACCCTTTGTACCTTGACCACCACGGCCACCACGTCCACTTTCTCCTCCATCTGCACGGACAAAAATTTTCTTTAAATCTGCCACGTTGCTGTAATAAACTATGAGAGAACCACCATTTCCCCCATCTCCACCTTTACCACCAGTACCACCATTACCACCATCAGGGGCGTTAATATTTCTGTTAACGTTTTCTCTGTAATTTCTACCGCATCTAGGACGAGAAGCATTTTCTCCATCTTCCCCATCTTCGCCGTTTGTTCCTGAGAGGTCAAGATTTATGGGTGTACTTTCAGAGGAAATGGTTATTGTTTGGTTTTGTCCACTCCTTCCATCTCTACCCCCACGGCCATTACTTCCTCTATATCCATCCTGAGTATAATATTTGCGATCTCGTTCTCGATCTGAGTCATGATAGCGATCGCTAATTTGATCGCTAATTTTATTAGTAATTTTATATTCTCCTTTAGTTAGGTTTTCTGCACAAACATCTACAGCGATCGCAGGTAAAAAGTTATAGCTATTTACTAAGCAAAAAGATACTAATATTGGTAATTTTTTAGTCAAACTCTGAAGCATGGGAATTATATCTAAATTTCTTAGTTAATATACAACTGCTGACGTTCAATTTTGCGAATTTTCTCCCTAAAATTACATATAAAATGCTAAAAAAAGTGGCTCTGTTAACAACAGAACCACTGGTGTTTTTACACATTTAAGTAAAGTTATCTAGCTTGACCATGAGCAGAAACCGCATCAATGGGTTTCATCAGGTACAAGTTTAATAACTGCCAACCATGAGAAATGTAAATTGGCAGTTTTTGGAAGAATTGCAGGAATTTGGGTGTATTGGAGTTGGAAATTGCGCTCAATTTTTCGTTATTCTTGACACAAACATCCAAACGCTCGTAAAACTTGGGATTATCCACATCTAACATGACGGGGAAGACTCTTCCAGCAGTTTCATTAGTCTTCTTAATCACATAAATGTCATATTCCCGTGCATCTAAACCGATAGCAGCATAGAAATCTTTACGCTGAATATCGTTGAGATACATAGTAGCAAATACTGACAACAGGAAAAAGCGACTCCAAAGTTTAGCTCTCCAGTCATTGAGCATTTGGGGTTGCGCTCTCATGATGGCATCAAAGAAGTCACCATGACGGTTTTCATCCTGACACCAATTTTCAAAGAAGCGGAAAATTGGGTAAATTCTATCTTCAGGATGTTGTTCTAAATGACGATAAATGGTGATATAGCGCCAATAACCAATCTTTTCAGAAAGGTAGGTAGCGTAGAAGATGAATTTGGGCTTAAAGAAGGTATAATTGCGGCTCTTGGTCAAAAACCCTAAATCTAAGGATAGATTAAAGTCTGACATGGCCTTGTTTAAAAACCCAGCGTGGCGTGCTTCATCCCGTGACATTAAGTTAAAGCATTCAGCCAATACAGGGCTTTTATCTTTTAAGCGGCGGCCGAGTTCTTTGTAAAGTAAAAAGCCGGAAAACTCCGCAGTACAGGAACGTTCCAGAAATTCAATGAACAACTGGCGAGTTTCCCCATCAATATGATCCCAGGATTGTTCAAATTCGGCATCCCGGACAAAGTGATGGCGGTTATAGTCAACCCGGAATTCTTCAAGGATGGCTTTTAACTCGTCTTCGTTGACGGAGATATCCATCCGCGCCATTTCATCAAAATCGGTTGTGTAAAACCGGGGTGTTAAAAGGGTTTCTTTAGAGGGTACTTTCACCCCAGGACGCATTTCTTCAAAGCCTGGTTTTTTTAGGGAATCTACCATGTTTGCTTGCAGTGAGTGTCTTTCTTAATTTTGAACCAAGGACAATAATGACATTTGTATGAAATACAGTGTACCAAGGTCTAGGCGTGAAAAGGGAAATAAATCATTAAGAGTTGCAACAAATCTTTAGTTATTGCGGAATGTGGGTTGAAAATTGGTAGTTAGTTGGGATCACTGATGCCAGTCTGGACTTTACTTGTTAAGTTATTATGAGTATTAATCAGCTTAAATAAAGCAGTAAATAATACGAAGGCATTGGTGAAAAGTTAAGGAAAAGGAGAAATTGTCAAGTCTAATATACGTCTTGGTTCTGGCACTAAAAAGACTCCGTTAAAAATCAAAAATGTAGGGGTTTAGCGTTGCTAAACCCCTACCGTAAATCCCTACATTTATCGCACACTAAACCAAGAGCGTTTGCAACAAAGGTTTATCAGCATCTAACTGACCATTTCTCAACCATTCATCCATTTCATCAGGTGCTTTAGCTTGAGAAAGCTTTTCTCGTAAATAACCACCTTCGAGAATTTCCTTCTCTAATAATTCCTGAGAAATTTCCTCTAATAAATCGCGGTTATTTTGCAGAATACTCAAAGCAATGTGGTGAGCATTATCAACAATTTCTTTCACTTCGCGGTCAATTTCTTGCGTCATTTGCGGACTAATTGAACGTCGAGGATTACCATAACCTTCAATAAATTGTTGTTGGACTTTTTCAAATGCAACAGGTCCGAGTTTATTACTCATCCCATAAATTGTAATCGCTCTTTCCGCTAAATCTGTGGCTTTTTGAATATCGTCAGCAGCACCAGTGGAAACTTTACCAAATACAATTTCTTCCGAAGAACGTCCACCTAATAAAGTAGCAATACGTCCTCTTATTTCATCTTCTACCATTAAAAATCTGTCTTCTTCTGGCATTTGAATTGTATAACCCAAAGCACCTACACCACGAGGAACAACAGAGATTTTTTCTACTTTACCTGCTCCTGGCATTAATGCACCAACTATAGCATGACCGACTTCATGATAAGCAACGGTTTTTTTCTCAATTTCATTTAAGATACGAGAACGTTTTTCTAAACCGGCAATTAGTCTTTCGATAGCTTCATTAAAGTCAGCCATTAATACTGCTTGACGGTTATTTCTTGCTGCTAATAATGCAGCTTCATTAACTAAATTTGCTAAATCAGCACCAGCAAAACCAGGTGTACGAGTAGCAATAATTCCTAAATCAACATCTTCTGCTAATTTGACATTTCTGGCATGGACTTTAAGGATAGCTTCTCTACCAATTTTATCAGGTCTATCTACCACAACTTGACGGTCAAAACGACCAGGACGACGTAAAGCAGGATCGAGAACTTCAGGACGGTTAGTAGCAGCGATGATAATAACACCAGTGTTAGCATCAAAACCATCCATTTCTGTTAATAATTGGTTTAATGTTTGTTCTCTTTCATCATTACCACCAACGAAACCACCAGCACCACCACGAGATTTACCCAAAGCGTCTAATTCATCAATGAAAACAATACAAGGTGCTTGTTGTTTTGCTTGTTCAAATAAATCTCTAACTCTTGCAGCACCAACCCCTACAAATAATTCAATAAATTCAGAACCGGAAATACTAAAGAAAGGAACACCCGCTTCACCAGCAATAGCTTTTGCTAATAATGTTTTACCAGTTCCTGGAGGTCCAACTAATAAGACACCTTTGGGAATTTTTGCTCCTAAATTTGTGTATTTAGCAGCGTTTTTCAAGAAATCAACTATTTCTTCTAATTCTGCTTTTGCTTCATCCACACCTGCAACATCTGGGAATTTTACCCCAGTGCTACCTTCAGAATAAATCCGCGCTTTGCTTTTACCAACTGTTAATGCTGCTGGTCCTCCACCTTGACGACTCATTAAAAATGCCCAAATTCCAAAGAAAATTAAGGGGGGAGCAACCCAACTTAATATAGTACCAATCCAGGCGTTTTCATTTGGTGGTGGTGCGGCAAATTCTACATTATTTTCCCGCAGAATTTTGGGTAAATCTAAATCAATTGCTACAGGTGTGGTTCTAAATACCTGCTCCACGGTTTTACCTTCAGGATTTTCGGTTTTGATTGCGTATTCAATGCGATCGCTCCC
This sequence comes from Sphaerospermopsis sp. LEGE 08334, assembly GCF_015207205.1. NCBI lineage: Bacteria > Bacillati > Cyanobacteriota > Cyanophyceae > Nostocales > Aphanizomenonaceae > Sphaerospermopsis > Sphaerospermopsis sp. LEGE 08334. The sequence goes on from NZ_JADEXH010000057.1 coordinate 10,750, forward strand.
CACAACCGCTTTTTCTACCTTACCCGCTTTTACCTGAGCAATAAAATCACTATAAGGAACTTGGGGTAATCGTGGTCCAAAAATACTGGGAACTATCAAATTCAGCAGCAATAACAAAGTTAGTAAAATTAAGAAGCTCCCACCAAACTGACGAATTTTTGGCGTTTTCATTTTGTTCTGATTATTATTATTTGTTTCTACAGGCATGATAATTTACCTCTATAAAATTTGCTCATTGCTAATGGCTCAATAATTGTCAATTATCAATTGTCAATTACCTCTCCTTTAAATTTAGAGTCTTGAAAAAGCGGAATCTTTGGTTTTTTACCCTTGAAAGGGTAGGTTTTAAACCTTGAATGAAACAATTATCAATTATCAATTGTCAATTATCAATTTTGATCCTACTCTTGCTGCAAACTAACTTACCAATCTAAAAATAGCCGTAACTAGCAGAATTGCTAGAGCATTTCCCAGAGAAAATTGGTATAATGCTAAAGCTATAGGTATTAATCTACCAACTACATTCAGAGCTACTACGGTAGGAAGATGCACAAGTAAAGTTTTGTATCTGATTTCTATTGTAGAGAATGTAGAGAATCAATCTTCCAGTCTAAATTCGTGTATACCCTACCAAAAAAATGTGTATTCCCGCACTTCTATGAAAAATCAACTATTCTTTTTGCTGAAACTACTTCTTTTGTCAACTGTCATCTCGTTTTTGATTAAGTATGCAGGACCAATGTTGTTAATTCCAGCTACATCTTTAAACGCGCTATTTTCAGTTTTCTTGCCTACTGTAATTATGATAACTCTCTTACTTTGGCGAATACCAGCACAAAAACAAAGTTAAAGCAGCAGTCAGTAATTAGCATTCAGCTTTTTAAAGCAAATTTACAAACATAATATTTGATCATCTACCGATGAATCAAATATTCTGACTCCTGTACGGCTTTAGCAGTGTTAAACCCCTACTGACTTCTGAATTATTTAGGACTTACACAAGATTGAACTCAAAACCTGATTCTTGCGTAGAGGTCATTCATGAATTGCCCCTACTGACCTTATGTTTTGCGTAAGTTCTGTTATTGCTAAAATTTCATCTCACCAAGCTTTGGGAGTTAATCTGTGAAACTGGGTCAATGGATAGGTTTAATCGCCTTAATTCTATCTTTATATATATTGTGGCAATTGCGGGAAGTGCTATTACTGATATTTGCTGCTGTTGTGTTAGCAACTACCTTAAATCGGTTAGCACGAACTTTCCAAAATTTAGGCATAAAAAGTGGGTTTGCGGTTTTTTTGTCAGTGATGATTTTTTTAGCGGGTGTAATAGGTTTTTTCTGGTTAATTGTGCCACCTTTCGCCCAACAATTTCAAGAATTAACCTATCGAGTTCCCCAAGGTTTTGAACGTATTAATACTTGGATTGATGAACAGAGAACTTACATTCCTGAACAATTGGAAGTTTTTATTCCTGATATAAACAGTTTAGTTGCCGAAGCACAACCTTTAATTAATCGGGTATTAGGAAATTCTTTTGCTTTTGTTTCTGGTTCTTTAGTAATAGTCCTCAATATTTTATTAGTCCTAGTTTTAACTGGGATGTTTTTAGCTAATCCTAGTGCTTATCGGAAAGTATTTGTGCGGCTATTTCCTTCATTTTATCGCCGACGGGTAGAGGGAATTTTAGATCAATGTGAGCTTTCTTTAGAAAGATGGGTATCAGGGGCTTTTCTTGCTGTTTGTGTAGTAGGATTGATGAGCTTGATCGGCTTATCACTATTGGGTGTTAAAGCTGCTTTAGCCTTGGGAGTTTTAGCAGGTTTTATGAATTTAATTCCCAACTTGGGACCAACTATGAGCGTAGTTCCAGCAATGGCGATCGCTCTTTTAGATAATCCTTGGAAACCTGTTTTCGTCTTGATTCTCTACTTTGTTATTCAACAAGTTGAGAGTAATTTTATCACACCGATAGTTATGGCGCATCAGGTATCTTTGTTGCCAGCAGTAACTTTAATTTCTCAATTATTTTTCGTTACATTCTTTGGATTTTTAGGATTATTTTTGGCATTACCTTTAACCGTTGTTGCTAAAATTTGGGTACAAGAAGTCTTAGTTAAAGATGTCTTGGATGAGTGGAAACATAATCATCATGATCATCATGTAGAAAATCAATTAGTGATGGTTTCTGAATCTTCTGATATTAATGAAACTAAGGAAATGGAACTTACAGCAGATGATGAAGATTAATTACAACATCCCAGCAAATAGATCCCCAAGTTCTGACAATTTTCATTTCACTTATAGGTTAATATACAACTAACATCTAGGGGTAATCAAGATGGTTAACACAGCAGTAAGAAGTCTCACTTTTGAAGAATACTTAAATTATGAAGATGAATCTGGGTTTCAATCTGAACTGGTTGATGGACAATTAGAAATTATGAATCCACCTACGATTGAACATTTTTTGATTTGCAAATTTTTAGAAAAAAATATAGATGCAGAAATTCAAACTTTAAGTTTACCTTGGTTGTGTTTTCGGGAAACTGGGGTGAGAACGAGTAAAAATAAATCGCGGTTGAGTGACTTGTGTGTGGTGACGGAAGAAGATGCGAAAGAACTAATAAATGCTTCTGCTGTGTTTGAGTCAGCACCATTATTAATTGTAGAAGTTGTCAGTCCAGAATCGGTAAAAAGAGATTATCGTTATAAAAGATCGGAATATGCTGCTTTAGGAGTTACTGAATATTGGATAGTAGATCCTTTAGAAAATAAGATTTCTGTTTTATTGCTAGAAGAGGGATTATATGAAGATACAGTATTTACTGCTAATGAAAAAATTATATCGCGGACTTTTACTGAATTGAATCTTACAGTTGAGCAGGTTTTGAATGCAGGGAAGTTGGTGTAAATAGTAGGTTAGGTTGTTTGTAAATCTAACCTACAGTAAAAATGTGAGATTTTTTGGTAACCCTCTTTATTTTCTTAGCACTATGTAATGATATTTTCATCAAATTTGCATGAGTCATTTGAGCAGCAGTTAAGTTGGCAATCTCTAAATTTGCTTCACTTAAATTAGCAGCCTTTAGATTGGCTTGAAGTAGTTTTGCACTGTTCAAATTTGCCTTAGTTAAATTTGCGCTACTCAAGTTAGCCTGACTTAAATCTGCACCTTGAAGATTGGCTAATTCTAAGTTTGAATTTGTTAAATTAGCACCAGTTAAATTTACTTGTTGTAAGTCATAACCAGATAAGTCAGCCTTTGGCAAAGCAGCACCAGGAGCAATTAAATAAGCACCAGCTTGAGAAATAGCAAAATCTTGAGGTAAGATAGTTTGCAGATTGTAAATAGCTTTTTGGAGATTTACACCTTCAAGATTTGCACCTTCAAAGTTTGCTTCCAAAAGATTAGTTTTACTCAAATTAGCGTTATTCAAATCTGCTCCAATTAGCTTTGCTTTTCTCAAATTTGCCTTGCTCAAATTAGCGCCTGTTAAATTAGCACCGTTCATGTTAATTTGATAAAGATTCGCTCCAGTTAGGTTTGCTTTTCTAAGTTTGGCATTTTCTAGGCTTACTGAGGTAAGTTTGATATTCTCAAGATTGGCATTATAAAAATTAGCTTCATTCAAGGTAGTATTAGATAAGCTACTATTACTAATATCTACACCCTGAAGATTAGCACCATCTAATTTTACAGAATACATTTCAATAGCCTGAAGATTAGCATTTTTGAGCTTGGCTTGAGTAAAATTGACTCTACTGATAATTTTCCCACTCAAATCTACACCAGCTAAATTAATACCTGTAAAATCCCGTTCTCCTGCTTCATACCTGCGCCAAAATTCCTCCGCACTAACAGGAATATCCTGATAATCTTCCTCTGCTGCATACATCCTATTAACTAACCACATCACCCTTTCAATCTTAAATTCCAAATCATTGAAATTTCTGCTATCTTCCGTTTCCTCAACAACTACATCAACTTCCTTTTCTTCCTCACTCTCACCAACATCAATATTTTCAACTTTACCCGCTTTTTCTATCAACTCACCTTGATTTTCTTGTTTATCTACCCTCTCAAAAAACTGTGAGACTATTTCTGCATCATCTAAAATTTTCACCTCAGTTGAATTTTCACCATCCTGTAAATTGTCACTTCCATTAGCTGACTCATTTAGACGCTGTTGTAAATCAGCAACTTGAGCAGTTAAATTGACTATCTCTTGTTGCAAATTTTGAACTTGTACTAATTCTGGTCTATTATTAAAATCCTGTTTCAATTCATCAAAATACTGTTTTAACCAAGCAATATTTTTTCGTCTTAGATCCTGTTCCCGTTCAACCTGAGAAATTCGCTCTGCTAAAGCTGCTAAACTTAGTTCTGAATTTGAATTAGTCATAAATCTTAGCCTCACTGTCTTTTACCCGTATTTACAGGTTTCCCAAAATCAAGGCTAAACTAACAACAGCAGGATATAAATTTTTGTGAATTTTCCTAACTGGATCATCATATTCATTATGGATTGGTTTTCTGTCAGCTTAGTAAAAGGTGAAAAATGCTCCAACCCCAGAGGATGAAAAAGTTAACAAATCAGGTATAATGGAGAAAGTTATTTTTTCATAGATGATGAGGATTTTTCAATATGACTCAAGCAATAGAAAAGCCTAAATCTATCTTAGCAATGATCGAAACTTTAACACCTGAACAACAAGAAGAAGTGTTAAATTTTATTGAGTTTTTACAATTTAAAGCTCAAAAATATGATACAGAAACAACAGGTAAATCTCAACAAAAAACACCAGAGGAATTAGGCTGGCCTCCTGGTTTTTTTGAAGAAACTGCTGGTTGTTTAGCTGATGATCCTATTCAAAGATATCCTCAAGGTGAATATGAAGAACGGGAGCAATTAGAATGATTTATTTATTAGATACTAATGCCTGTATTGTTTATCTAAATCGTCCACTGTCTAATGTCAGGAAACGATTAGAAACTATACCACCTCATGATGTTGCTGTTTGTTCAATTGTGAAAGCAGAACTATTTTATGGTGCAATGCGTAGCCATAATCCATCTAAAACTTTAGCTGGACAGGAAAGATTTCTCAAGCTTTTTGTGTCTTTACCATTTGATGATGGTGCTGCTCATATTTTTGGACGAATTAGGACAGAATTATCTGCTGCTGGTACGCCAATTGGTCCTTATGATTTACAAATAGCGGCTATTGCTATAGCAAACAATTTGATATTGGTGACGCATAATGTCAAAGAATTTAGCCGTGTAAATGGTTTACAGTTTGAAGATTGGGAAGTTTAATAAATAAATTAAATATAAATAAATAAATTGTCATGCAGCAAGCCATATATAATTATGTTGATAATTATCCTCACTTTCAGGTTTGAAAAATTCATAGATTTTAGATTTTAGAAATTAATCCAAAATCCAAAATCTAAAATCCAAAATTGATTAAGCCGCTTGTGGCTGAACTAAATTTTCAATTCCTTGAACAACCGTAGCAGATTCAATTTTGTCCCCAGCTTTAAGCGTATCTAAAATGTCCTTACCTTCAGTCAGATAACCAAAAACAGAATAGCGACCATCTAAAAGATTACGTCCAGCAGGAGTTAATTCTGGTTCAAATAAAAAGAAGAAAACTTGAGAAGAACCACCATCTACATTACCTTCAGGACGTGCCATTGCTAAAGCACCAAAAGAAGAAAAAGGTAATACTGGCATATCAAGATAACGTCCAGCATCTTCCAAAGTAATACCATAAGTTGGTTCTTTGTCGCCTTCTACCAAAATTTCTAAAGGAATAGCCCGATATTTACCAGTTGCAGGATCAATAAAACCGACTTCTTTACCTTCAGGATCTCCTGTTTGTAATACATAAGATTCTTCAGAACGGGTAAATTCTAAACCGTTATAAAAACCCCGTTGCACCAAGTCGACAAAATTACCAGCAGTCACCGGGGCGCTATAACCATCTACAACTACAGTCAGATCCCCTTTATTGGTTTTTATGGCAATAGTAGCGCGGCCTTTAAGTTGAGGTAAATTACTAAACTGAGCAAGAACTTCAAAAGGAAATTCTGTCACCATTGACTCTTCTAACAAAGTCACAAGATTGAGTAATTTCGCTCTGCCTTCAAGAATAGGGTCTTTTTGTTTGTTTTTAACTACTTCTTGCAATTCTGCAATGCCAGATTTTAAATCAGCAATCCAAGCTTCGGCTTGGGGTTGGCGTTCTGCGGGAACGCTTGTTAAGATTTGGGAAGGTTTATCGAGAATCCGTGAAGCTTGGCTGAGGTCTCTGGAAACCGCACCCCATCGCTTATTGGCACGTAGTTGATTAGAAATATCTTCTAAACTAGCTTGCAGTTTGCGTACTGGTTGATTATCAATAGGCAGTGCATACCGTAACAAAGCTTTACCGTCAGTGATAGCGTTACCAGATGGCAGGGCTGCATAACTAAAGGAAGTCCACCCAGCAGTGCTTATGCCTACAAGTATTGTTACCAGCAGCATGGTTTTGAGGCTGTATTTCAGCCAGGATTTTATGAAGTTAAACATGGAATTTCTCAAATGCAGCATCAAATAGTTAACTGTATGAACTGGGAAGTAACCCATCATTCATCTTCCCATATTGCGGATTGGTAATGGGTAATGGGTAATTGGTAATGGGTAATTGGGTTATTTACCTTCCCTATTCCCTATTCCCTATTCCCTATTCCCTGTTCCCTGTTCCCTGTTCCCTAATAACAGGTACAATAAATGCCGACTATCTTCCAAAATTTGCAAGTTTCATGATCTCTAGTAATGACTTTCGACCCGGTGTTTCTATCGTCCTAGACGGGTCTGTATGGCGGGTGATTGATTTCCTTCACGTTAAGCCAGGTAAAGGTTCTGCCTTTGTACGGACAACTATTAAAAATGTCCAAACCGGCAAGGTTTTAGAACGGACTTTCAGGGCTGGTGAAACTGTGCCACAGGCTACTCTTGAAAAACTGACAATGCAACATACCTATAAAGAAGGTGAAGAATTCATCTTTATGGATATGGAAACTTATGAAGAAGGTAGATTAAGTGCTGCACAAATTGGCGATCGCGTTAAGTACCTCAAAGAAGGTATGGAAGTCAACGTTATTCGTTGGGGCGAACAAGTGCTAGAAGTTGAATTACCTAATTCTGTGGTTCTCGAAGTAGTTGAAACTGATCCTGGTGTGAAAGGTGATACCGCTACAGGTGGTACTAAACCAGCGAAGGTAGAAACCGGCGCAACTGTCATGGTTCCCCTGTTTATTTCTCAAGGTGAACGGATCAAGATAGATACCAGAGAAGATAAATATTTAGGCAGGGAATAAGCCGCTTTTTTGTGGATATCCCAGATCGATTTCCAGCCCTTGTCATCCAGCGAGGTAGGAGAAATGAACAATCTCCCGTAATACCCGGAAATCACACCAAATTTCTGGGTATTACCTCCTGAATGGGAGAATAAGATTCTGATTTACGGTTAGGTCGAGGTAAAAAATACTGTGCCATTAGATTTTAATGAAATCCGCCAACTATTAGCTACTATTGCACAAACTGATATTACCGAAGTATCACTTAAAAGCGATGACTTTGAGCTAACAGTGCGTAAAGGTGGAAATAATTCTGTACTGTCGGTGGGTCAAGCTCAGTTAGGTGCTATGGTTAGTCCAGGATTGACACCTGCACCCGCAACCCAAACAGCACCCATACAATTACCAGAAATAGCTACAAGTCGTGATAATTCGGCTACAGCACAATCACCTTTAGCTGTTAATACCGCATCCTCTCGATTTGTAGAAGTCCAGTCTCCGATGGTGGGAACTTTTTATCGCGCACCCGCACCAGGTGAAGCGCCATTTGTGGAAGTGGGCGATCGCGTTAAAGTAGGTCAATCAGTTTGCATCATTGAAGCAATGAAACTGATGAACGAAATTGAAGCCGAAGTCTCTGGACAAGTGATGGAAATTCTTGTTCAAAATGGCGAACCCGTTGAATATGATCAACCTTTAATGCGAATTAATCCAGATTAATTATAGCAGCAGTCAGCAGTCAGCAGTCAGCAGTTCCAGGAGTCAGCAGGAAAAACCTGTTGTAGTCGGAGTTTGATTATCAATTGATGTCCTCATCACCCTGTTCATTGTTATGTTAACGACTATTTGCGATCGCTGCGCTACAACTTGAAAATAAGTTGATCAAAATTTAGTCAGTTGTCCTTTGTCAGTTGTTTTTGTTCTGGAAAAATCATTAACTACTGACTACTGACTACTGACTACTGACTACTGACTAAAGAGGATAATTTTCGTTAAAGCTTTTACGGGTGAGTGGTTGTTCTATTTCCACACCTTCACCACCTAAAACTTCCAATGGCTTACCATCAACTTCAATGTAAACTTTGGCGTTAGGATTTAAAGTAGTAGCAGTATAGACAACCTGCCCTACACGGCCAACCATTGAAGCACTACCCCCACCACTGGTAAAATCTTCTGATAAATTAACGTGGACTTCATTATTGTCAGCTTTCAAACCTAGCAGTTTAGTACCTTGAGGAATGGTTGTTGAGTCTGTTCCTTCTGTTGGACCTGCTAACAAAGTTTCAAAAGCAGCTTCTAAAGCTTGGTTAGGTTGTGCAGCAGCAATTTTTATCGGCTGAGGAACTAATTCAAAGCTTGTTTCCGTTGGTTTGAGCCAATATATATTAGCAGTTTCTTCTTTCCCCGGCTGGGTAGTTAATGGCTGTTGTGGTTGTTTAATGCTTTGAGAGGGGTTTCCTGGTATGGGAGTTTGAGGAGTTTGGGAAGTCAACCAAGCTACCCCACCACTTACCGCCACCACCGCTGCTGAGACGGCTGCTATGACACCTGAAGAAATATTACGATTAGTTCTTTGTTGTTCATTCATATATAAAACCTGCTTGACAAAGGGCTGAAATAGTGTTCAAGAGAGGAGTAGCCTGGTTAAAGACGATACGGATGCGTGGGTAGTTTATTAAAATCTAGAGATGCCTTAATGTGTAAAAATTCTGCTGACTTTGTATTTTGCCTGTTTCAGCAATTTATCATCCTGCACCCAACTTTATCTCATCTTTAATTTTAGGTTCACATTTCTAGACCGTCACATCAACTTTAATCTCAATCTCAACAATTCTTGAAATACGCACGCTCACAGGATAGATAGGTAAAATTATATTTCCATAAGTCAGTGTACATTAACTATAAGTAAGTAGGTTTAATTAATTCTTAGATAGTGGAACAGGCTTCTAGCCTGTTGACGGGCAAGACTTGTACTGAGCGGTTAGTGAGCGCAGTCGAACTATGTCGAAGTATGCCCATCCCACATTTTATATTTAATTGCAACCGACTACTTACTTGTCTGTATTTTTGCTTGCTCCTTGAATCTGTTCTTTAATATCTTTAATATATTAATCAATTTTTCAATGGCAGTTTCCTGAAATTTGTGGGTACATATTTACACAACTTCAATTTTCGTGAAAATATTTAAATTTCCCAGTCTTTTCGCCAGTCTTTTCGTTTTAACTTTCTTGAATCTATCCCACTAATCTGATTGGCGGTAAAAATCTTTATTTTTTTGCACATCAAAAACGAAAAATCAAGATTTGACAACACACCTAAATTGAAAAAATAGGCATTTTTGGATTAGTGGGATAAGTTCTTGTGAATCCTCAAATCAAATACATATTATTGGCAGGTAAGATACCTGCCCCACAAGAGTTTAATTTTAACGCTCTACTGCTTCTTTAATCCATTGTTGTAATATATTTACAACTTCGTCAATGACTATTTCTTGAGATTCACGGTTTGCCCGTTTTACTACTTCTACTTTACCATTAGCAATGGCGCGACCTGTAACGATTCTAAAAGGAATGCCAATTAAATCAGCATCTTTGAATTTTACACCTGCTCGCTCATTACGATCATCAAGTAAGGTTTCGACACCTGCTTTATTTAGTTCTGTGTAGAGTTTTTCGGCAATTTCTACTTGTTGGGTGTCGTTAACATTGGGAATGGAAATAATAGCGTGATAAGGTGCGATCGCTACTGGCCAAATTATCCCATCTTTATCATAGGATTGCTCAACCGCTGACTGTGCTAACCGGGAAACTCCTACACCATAACAACCCATCACTAAAGGTTTTTCTTCCCCTTGTTCGCTAGTATAAGTTGCATTCATAGCTTGAGAATATTTTGTACCGAGTTGGAAGATGTGACCAACTTCAATTCCTCTGGCTGTTTTTAGGGTTTGATTGGAGTCGTGTAGTGAGCGATCGCCCACTTTTGCTTTCCGAATATCTACTACCAACTCAGGTAATTTAAACTGCTCACCCCAATTTGCACCCACAACGTGAAAATTGCTTTCATTTGCACCAGTGACAAAATTCTTTAACTCTACAGCGGTTTTATCAACCAACCGCACAAATTTAGAATTTACCTGCTTACTTCCCGCAATATAATCATCACCTAAATCGGGAGCAATATAACCCAAAGGTAAAGATGTTGCAGCCCAAGTTGCAATTATTTCATTAGTTGGTACACTCAAAGAAAGAACAGTTTTAGCACCAAATTTATCAGCTAATTTAGTCAATTCATTTTGTAATTTGACTTCATTAACTTCCTGATCACCACGAATATTCACCAACACCAAAACAGTCAAACCATTATCATAAACAGTTTGATATAAAACATTTTTGACAACTTGGGTAGGAGAACATTTTAAGAAATCACAAACTTTTTCAATTGTGTCAGTTCCTGGAGTTTCCAGTTTTTCAAAAGTAGTAAAAGCTGAAATTTCCGCATCCGCAGGTAAAGAAACCGCCTTTTCTACATTCGCTGCATATTTCCCATCTTCAGTATAGAGAACTTCATCTTCACCTGCATCAGCTAACACCATAAATTCTGTAGAACCAGAACCACCAATAGCACCAGAGTCAGCTTCCACAGCACGAAAAGCTAAACCAGAACGGCGCAACATATTACTGTATGCTTGGTACATATCCTGGTAGGTTTTTTTCAAACTTTCCTCATCTACGTGGAAAGAATAACCATCTTTCATGATAAATTCCCTACCCCGCATTAAACCAAAACGAGGGCGAATTTCATCACGAAATTTCGTTTGAATTTGATATAAATGTAGCGGTAATTGCCGATATGAGCGAATCATATCACGGGCAACTGTGGTAATTACTTCCTCATGAGTGGGACCTAAACCTAATTGTTGTTCCCTTCTATCAATGAGAGAAAACATGATACCTTCAGCTTTAGTATAAGTATCCCATCTTCCCGACTCCTTCCATAACTCAGAAGGTTGTAATTGAGGTAACAAACATTCTTGTGCGCCGGTGGCGTTCATTTCTTCCCGCACAATTTGGGAAACTTTTTGTAAAACTCGCCACATCAAAGGCAGATAAGCATAGATACCGCTACCGATGCGACGGATATAACCAGCGCGAAGTAAGAGTTTATGACTGGGAATTTCCGCATCTGCTGGATCATCTCTCAGTGTAACAAATAACATTTGTGATAGTCGCATCGTTTTTTCCTTTGCAAATTAATTATTCATAAAGTACCTGACACTAAATTATCGGTAACTCTATCAACATTTATAATTACCCAAAAACTGTAAATTTGTCCTGCTTTTGCAGCTTTGCAGAAACCTAACAACAGTTTTCATCTATTTGTATCACATTCCAGCTTTTCTATTGCTTACATCTTTGTATCTTTGCTTCTTTGCGCCTTTGCGTGAAACATAAAAATTTGAAACGTAACTTCCAGACTGACAAAATCTCTAGCAACGGAGAGGGGGGGATTCGAACCCCCGTTGAGTTGCCCCAAAACACATTTCGAGTGTGCCGCATTCAACCACTCTGCCACCTCTCCAAATCTTTATTCACTTAATTCCGTGAATAGGGGTGATACTAATTTATATCATCCCCCATTATACCATAGTTTTCACCAACCTGTTACAAATTTGAAGATTTGTTTTCTGTGACTTGGATAAAAGCTTCAAAGTCACCATCAGGAGTCCATTGAATCGCACCATCTCTACCTGTGAAGAAGAGTTTGGTTTTGCCTTTGATAGCATCTAAGGTTTTACTACTAAGATTATTATCAGATGCGATCGCAACCTGTGGTTGCAGTGCAGTTACTAAATCCTGTAAAGATTCTGATGGACACCAAAGCACCTGCGGAGATGACAAATCACCGGTTTTAACTAGCTGTGCTATTTGTTGAGACTTGATGCTACCTACCAATAACCAATTTTGTCCAAAAATTTGCAATTTTAAAATTGGTAATTTGTCATTGATGAATTGACCAATAATAGCACCAGTATTGATAGTTTGACCTAATGCTAAAGGCTGATAAATACCTTGCTGCTGTTGTAATTGTTTTTGAATAGCTTGAGTTTCTAGATTATTTTCTTGTTGATATGTATAAGCGTAAAAATTTTTAATAGGCAAACTGTCCATAATTTCTAACCAAGCATCATTTTCATTGGCTAAAAATTTACTAGAAATCGCCCAATCAATTTTATTAATTCCTTGTTGTTGTAAAAATGGTAAAATAGTGAAACGTCCTGTACCTTCATCACCGCTATTAATTAAAGTTACCTTTCCTTGATCTTGAATTACTAAAACTGGTTCATTATTAGTTGCTAATAATGTGATTCTTAGTAAATTACTGGTAGAATGCCAAGCAGGAACAATCACTAAAACAACAGCCATTAAACCAGCAAACCACCATCTTTTTTGCCACCAACCCACCAAACAAGTAGATATAATTAATCCATAAACTACAAACATTTGCCAAGTAGATATACTACCCACAGCAACCGAACTTCCTGGCAGATTCGCAAAAAATTCTGCTAATTGAATTAACCAATGAGTTGGATAATATAAAAAACTGGCTAAAGTGCTACCTATATCTTGTGAAATTAAACTTACCAAACCACTAATCATACCTCCAATACTAATCACAGAAATCAATGGAGTAGTGATAATATTTAATGGCACACTGTAAACAGCAACTACACTAAAAATATGCAAAAGTAAAGGCAAAGTCCAAATTGTGGCAGCGATAGGAACAGCAATTAAAGCAGCGATAGCAGGAGGCAGCCAATCCAAACGTTTAGTTATCGGTGTTGCTGTGACAATTAACCCCAAAGTTGCCAGAAAACTGAGTTGAAAACCTAGATCCCAAATCCAAAGAGGATTAAATAAAAGTAATAAAGTAGCAGCTAATAATAAAGATCCTAATTGTTGAACTTTCCTTTCTAAAACCAAACCAATTAATGCAGCAAAACCCATAATTACTGCTCTAAGAATTGATGCTTGAATACCAGCTAAACATAAGAAAGCAAGTAATCCCAAACTACCGCAAAAAAACTGAACACCCTTGTTTGCTTTTCTAGTTAACTGTAGGATTATCCCCAAAATTAAAGAAGTTTGAAAACCAGAAGCAGCCAAAGCATGAGCTAATCCCACTTTCACAAATAAATCACGAATATCATAAGGTAAATCAACAGCTTTACTACCCAAAACCATCGCACTAACTAAAGGACCTTCAGGAACACCTAACCAACGAACTTGCGATCGCACAATTTGTTCCCGAATTTTCCACCATCCCCATTTACGATCTTCATCAATAATATTAATCTGTTTACCAACTAAACCTGCAAAAGCACCTTCTTGTTTGAGATACTTCTGAAAATCAAAAGCACCAGGATTTTGAGCCGCTTTAGGTTTATACAACATCCCAGTTACAGCAATTTGTTGACCAGGATATAAACCAGTAGCTTGAAGAATAGGCACAGTCACATATAATTTACCCGTTACTCCTTTTGGCACACTTGCCGGACCCTGGTCATTTTTCACCTCATCTAGCTGTGTCGCATTCAGCCAAAATTGTCCCTTTTGACTGCGAGTTAAACGGGGAGTACCTATCACATCCCCACGGACAATTACTAACTGTTCTTGATTACTATTATTTTCATTAGAAACAAACTGACTAATATCTTTTGCTCCTGGTTGGGGTGTCCGCACTTGAAAATAAAAAGTTGCCAACAAACCCACCAAACCAGCAATTAACCATACTCTAGGATGAGGAGTAGTCAGCGGAGTATTAACCCCTGTCTTAGCTTTAGTGAGATAATTTTCCTGTTTATAGTTAATTTTCCGTAAATTAATAAAAATTGCCCGAAAAAAAACTGCCGCCAATATCCCCATTGCTAAAATCCATATACCACCCCAAGGAACTGCTGTAAACAGCAACCCTAAAATATAGGCAAGACAAATAATAACGCCACTACTCTGCATGATAAAAATTTAAATAGGAAAAATAATTGTAGGTTGGGTTAAGCGACAGCGCAACCCAACAAAATAAACCAAACGAACCTTACAAAGAAAGTCCCAAATTAAATCCTAATACAGCATGAACAAACAAAATCAAAATCGCTGTACTTCCCAAATAAGCATGAACAACCCGCAAACCTGCTTTATCACCAAAAAACCCACTTAAAGAAATTGCACCATTCACCAACAACAGCAACAGTACAATCGAACCAGTCCAAAAATGAGGACTTTCAAACAGTGGTTGATGCTGCATCACCAAAGACAACACACCACCTGTATAACCACCTGCCAAAAATATAAATAACCAAGGTGCTAACTGACGATGGGCGCTTCGACTTTTAACAGCAGCATCCTTATCGGTATCTTGCAGCAGTTTACCCCGCCAACCAGACACACCCACAAAACTACCCACCACAAAAATCACAATCCCCATCATCACTGGATGTCCCCAATGTGTGACAGGTTCAGGAATACCCAAAGAACTAAACCAAGCTGCAATAGGTTCTAACGCTTCACTAATATTCATCATCTGACACACACCATTATTTTTGCCACGAACAGCAACTCCCCCAAAAACGGAGGAGTTACAAAAATTAACACTTTGCTTATTCTATCTCGTTATTAGGATCTGCCTGGTAACGAATATCTAGATGTTCTGCATCTTCTGAAACAGAAATCAAGCAGCAGCACAAGAAAAATGAACCACGAAGACACGAAGGACACGAAGAAAAGAGGGTTTGAGAGAGATTGTCCGTAAGTCCTGTGATCTCGTTACTAGGATCTGCCTGGTAACGAATATCTAGATGCTCTGCATCTTCTGAAACAGAGATTAAGCAGCAGTTTGTGAATTTTTCAACAATGGAAAACCCAACTTCTCCCTTTGCTCAACATATAAATGAGCCACTTTCCTAGCCAAATGCCGAATCCTAGCAATATAGCGAGTTCGTTCCGTCACCGAAATTACACCCCGTGCATCCAGCAAATTAAATGTATGGGAACACTTAATCACGTAATCCATGCTAGGTAACACCAGTCCCCTTTCTGTGAGTTGGGATGCTTCCTGCTCATATATATTGAACAGATTTAACAACATCTCAGGATTAGAAGCTTCAAAGTTATAGGTACACTGCTCAATCTCACCCTGAAGATGAACATCACCATAGGTAATATTGTCCGTCCATTGAATCTTAGTAATAGCCTCCACTTGCTGGAGATACATCGCCAATCTTTCTAACCCATAAGTAATCTCAATAGACACTGGACGGCAATCAATACCCCCGCACTGTTGGAAATAAGTAAACTGGGTAATTTCCATCCCATCTAACCACACTTCCCAACCAGTACCCCAAGCCCCCACCGTTGCATCTTCCCAATTATCCTCCACAAACCGCACATCATGATCCTCTGGACGAATACCCAAAGCCCTCAAAGAATCAAGATAAATTTCCTGAATATTATCTGGTGAAGGTTTAATCAAAACTTGATATTGATAATAATGCTGAAACCGATTCGGGTTTTCCCCATAGCGCCCATCTGTAGGACGACGACAAGGTTCAACATAAGCTACAGCCCAAGGTTCTGGACCCAAAGCCCTTAAAAAAGTATGGGGATTCTTAGTTCCTGCTCCCTTCTCCATGTCATAAGGTTGAGCAATCAAGCAACCACGCTCACCCCAAAACTGATGTAAAACCGCTATTACTGACTGAAAATTCACTATCTACTCTTCCTATAAGTCAACAACGCCTACACCATTGTTGCCTAAACCCAGTATTCTGAGCAGCTTTCAGCCATTAAAAAATTTTTTTCAATTTTTTTTGAAAAAGTAGTTGACATTCCAAGATAGGTTCGCTATATTGAATAAGTGCCTGAGAGAGAGCCGCGAGAGAGCGGGACTCGGAAGGACACCGAACCTTGAAAATATTATAGTTTGAAAGACAGTATACAACAAGTCCTGCGTCAAGTAAAGAAAATGATACCGGACTGAGGTATTAAAAGTCAGTCAAAAAGAGCTAAAAGCAAACTTAACAAAACGGAGAGTTTGATCCTGGCTCAGGATGAACGCTGGCGGTATGCTTAACACATGCAAGTCGAACGGGATGCTTAGGCATTTAGTGGCGGACGGGTGAGTAACGCGTGAGAATTTGGCTTCAGGTCGGGGACAACAGTTGGAAACGACTGCTAATACCGGATATGCCGGAAGGTGAAAGGCTTGCTGCCTGAAGA
>NZ_JADEXH010000058.1:0-26762 GCF_015207205.1 Sphaerospermopsis sp. LEGE 08334
TTGTATGTGTCAACAAATTAGTTATGTTCATTGGATGGAAGATATCATGAGATGTTAACATTTTCACC
Source organism: Sphaerospermopsis sp. LEGE 08334 (assembly GCF_015207205.1). NCBI lineage: Bacteria > Bacillati > Cyanobacteriota > Cyanophyceae > Nostocales > Aphanizomenonaceae > Sphaerospermopsis > Sphaerospermopsis sp. LEGE 08334. The sequence continues at coordinate 69 of NZ_JADEXH010000058.1, forward strand.
CTTAATAGGACTACTATAACTGAATATGTAAACTTTTGTAACGACATTCAACATTTCTGCTAGAAACATTACCTAAAAATTGACCAGTCTTAGGATTCAGTAAGAAGGCATTACTATCTAAATCAGATAAACTTTGAGCTATACTCATTGTATTTGTAATACCCAGAAAGCCTAAAACAAATGCAAAGACTAACGCCGCTTTTGTAAATTTCATAATACTTATTCTTGTATAAGAAATTAATCTGAGTTGTGGTTAAAGAATAAAACCCAGCTATAGTAATGGATTTGTTAGGTTTCACTGTAGTTGAATTAAACCTACTATTCAGATTTAATTCTATTTTAAAACCAGTATTATCCTAACGAAATACGTACTTATACGTATTTTTGAATAAAGACCATTGAATGTTGAAAGGTTAAATAGAGTTTATAAGGCAGAAAAATAGCTCAAATCAGACGAATTTTAGAAAGATGAAAGTAGAAGTTCCTACAATTTTCATCCTATCCTGTAATTTTTATCCCTGCTCTAAATTCCCGCAGCGCTTGAGCATGATTTTCTATATTAATACAACCCATCAATAAATCTACATCTAAACTCGGTAAAAGTTGCGATTTACTAACAGCTTCATATCCCTCATTTCCTAAACTATACAATAATAATTCATCATTCATCCAAAACCAAACTTCAGTAATTTGTAACCGTTTATATGCTTCCAGTTTATCAATTCCTCCACTACTAACAACTACCTCAATTACTAAATCAGGGCGTTTTCTATTTCGTCCTAATTCATAAGATTTATCACCTTCCTTTTTCACCTTTTTAAATTCATTTTCTAAAGTAACAGAACCAGTAGGAGTAAAATCTAATTCTAAAAATTCTAAATAAATTTCTAGTAAAGCTCCAATACGTTCTTTGATAGTTTCGTGTTTTTTCCCTGGCATTTTCTGAATCTCCAAAACTCCATCTAAAAAGGATAACCGTAACCCTGGGCGCTCGATTAGCTGTTCAACAGCTTTAAATTCTCTCCAGGTTAAGTCACTAATTAAAATTGGTTCTGCTTCTCGTTCGATAAGTGTAGTTATCATAATTTATCACCAAAATTTAGAGATTAATTAGAGATTGATTCGAGATTGAAGTTTGCTCAATAAGAGATTATATACAAATATCCTTTGATAATAATATCACACAAGTTTACAATATCAAAGGAAAATTTGATAAATTTAGTAACTTGCTGATTACCCTATCTGTGAATTTACCAGAAATGTAAAAATCGTAGTCTGGAAAACTACCCTTGATTATACCACAGTTCCAACCAGTAAACCTTTTTATAATGTCAGATCATCATTTTTCCAAATTCCAATATGTCAAAAGTATAATAAATGTAAAAAGAGAATTAAGCACCATCACAGATTTCTTAACATTCAACACTTCTGGGAGTTAAATCTCTCATACATCTAAGAATAAACTCCTCAATTATGTCATATTTTCTGGCTGAATCTTTTTGTAAAAACCAGATTTTTACTTCAATTACACCTAAGAGGATGTTTGAAAAGTTTTTAATGTATAAATAAACCCTTCTCCAAACCTCTCCCCGACGCGGGGAGAGGCTTTGAAACCCCCATTTCCTACAAGGGAATGGGGGAAGGGGGGTTAGGTTTCTAGAGATTATCGGTTTCATCTAATACTTTTCAAACAACCTCTAAGTATGGTAAATTTTTAGTAGGCAAAGAATAATCCAATTTACCCATATTATGAATTTCAAACGATGGCAGGAACTCAAGCAAATCCTCACTGAAGAAAAAGATTTGTCTAAAATCTGGTCATATTACATGGATCATTTTGCGGATCACCCCAAATTCATCAACCTGGGTCAACCTGCCCAGAATCAATATATTGATGCAGTTGTCAAAAAAACCTGTCAACAACTATTTGGTCAAAACGTCAAAATTACCAATTCTCTACTCATTTATATTCCCCGACATCAATTTTTCCACGGACCATTCCAAGCAGGCGGACGAATTGGTGGTGTGATTTTTTATGAGGATATCAAAGTCGGTTTAATGGCTGTTTCCGCACAGTTTCCCCCAACTAGCGAGGTGAAATATTCCCGGTTTACCGAAGTAATGGATCTATCACCACCAACAGGTAATGATTTAAATTGAAGCCTTCCTGACTGCCCCAACACCAAAATCATCATGTCTCACCAGGGGAAATGCATCTAAATTATCTTGACAAAATACCATGTTAGTGCATCATATTACTGCACCAATAGCGATGGTAACAATATCAATGAATTTATGTCTTTTTCATCTTAAAACCTAATATGGGATAAACCCAAAACGGGTTTTTACACTCAAACAACAACAGCAAACCAAATTGCCATTAAAACTACATCTTAGTATCATCAAATATTCTTAAATAAATAAACCCCAAAACTTCTCCTTCTCTTTGCGCCTCTGCGTGAAATAATAATGAACCCAATACCCCTCACTTCCCAAGCTGCAAAAATCATCTTAGGAAACCCTAACAAACCCGAACAAATAACCATACCCCTCGCACCCACACCCTCAACAATGTTCGGACCCCGTGCAGCTTGTTTACTATCACCAACTGGACCATTATGGGTGTCAGATACAGGACATCATCGGTTATTAGGATGGCGAAATTTACCTACAGAAGATAACCAACCGGCAGATTTAATTATTGGACAACCGGATTTTTTTAGTGAGGGACAAAACGCCAAAGGTACATCAGGAAAAAATACATTTAGCGTTCCTACTGGTATTTGTAAATATGGTGATGGTTTAGCGGTTGCTGATGCTTGGAACCATCGAGTTTTAATTTGGCATGATGTACCTGAAGATAGCAATATTCCCGCAGATTTAGTATTAGGTCAAAGTAATTTTACCGATAACGAACCTAACCGGGGAAGTCAACAACCAGCAGCTAATACTTTACATTGGCCTTATGGGATTTTATGTTATGAAAATAAGTTATTTGTCGCTGATACTGGAAATAGAAGATTATTAATTTGGAATAGTTTACCTACAGAAAATGGACAACCAGCGGATATAGTTTTGGGACAACCAGATATGATATCTCGTAATGAAAACGGTGGAGGTTCTCCTACTGCTGCTAGTATGCGTTGGTGTCATGATATCACGATTTGGAATGATAATTTAGTAGTGACAGATGCGGGTAATAATCGGGTGATGATTTGGGAAGGAATACCCACAGAAAATAATAGTCCTTGTGCGGTGGTTTTGGGTCAGAAAAATTTTAATTTTGTGGAATTAAATCAAGGTGTTTATTTTCCGAGTCGTAGTAGTTTAAGTATGCCCTATGGTGTAGATATTTGGGAAGATTATTTAATAGTTGCTGATACTGCTAATTCTCGTTTGTTAGGATGGAGGAAACGGGAAAATATTTTTTTGTTGCAGGGTGCGGATGCTGATGCGGTTTTTGGACAGGATAGTTTTACGAGTAAGAATGAAAATAAGAATTTTGGTTTACCAACTAGGGAAAGTTTAAATTGGTGTTACGGAATTAAGGTTTTTGGGGAAAATATGGTAATTTCTGATTCTGGGAATAATCGAGTTTTGATTTTTTAATTTTATTAATCTCACGCAAAGACGCAAAGGCGCAAAGATGATAAAAGAAGTAATTAGGGTTAAGGGTATTGTTCAAGGTGTGGGTTTTCGTCCTACTGTTTATCGGTTGGCGAAAGTTTGTGGTTTGAAGGGTGATGTTTGTAATGATGGGGAGGGGGTTTTAATTCGGGTTGCTGGTAGTGAGGAAAAAATTACTGAGTTTGTAGATAAATTATATCAAGAATGTCAACCTTTGGCGAGGATTAATGAGTTAATTATAAGTCCATATTTGGGTGATTTTGATGTTGATGATTTTGTGATTTCTCATAGTGTGAATACTGTGGTGAAAACGGAAATTTCTCCTGATGCGGCTACTTGTTCTCAATGTCAGAAAGAAATTTTTGATCCTTTTAGTCGTTATTTTCGTTATCCTTTTACAAACTGTACTCATTGCGGTCCGAGGTTAACTATTATTCGGGCTATTCCTTATGATAGAAATCATACGAGTATGGTTAAGTTTCCCATGTGTGGAGACTGTGAAAATGAATATCAAGATGTGGAAAATAGGCGTTTTCATGCCCAACCTGTGGCGTGTTTTAAGTGTGGTCCGAGTGCATGGTTAGAACGCGGTGATGGTAAAGCTGTTATTGCGGATATGTTTTCAATGTTGGATGATGTGGATGCGGTTTGTACTTTATTACAAAAGGGGGAAATTGTCGCTATTAAGGGTTTAGGGGGTTTTCATTTAGCTTGTGATGCTACTCAAGAAACTGCGGTGCAAAAGTTAAGAAAACGCAAAAAACGTTATCATAAACCTTTTGCTTTGATGGCTAGGGATATCAATATTATATCTGAATATTGTTATGTTTCTGATTTAGAAAAAACTTTATTAACCAGTCCTGCTGCACCTATTGTTTTATTAAATATTAAACCTGAAAAACAGGTAGCTATATCAGTTGCACCAGGACAAAATACTTTGGGTTTTATGTTACCTTATACGCCTTTACATCATTTAATTCTCAGAAGAATGAACCGCCCTATAGTTTTGACTAGCGGTAATATTTCTGATGAACCACAATGTATAAATAATGAAGATGCTAAAGAGAAGTTAGGGAAAATAGCAGATTATTTTTTATTACATAATCGGGATATTGTTAACCGGGTTGATGATTCAGTTGTTAGGGTTATTGATGATAAAATACAAACTCTCAGACGTGCGCGGGGATATGCACCAGCACCAATTATTTTACCATCTGGTTTTGAAAAATTCCCACCTATTTTAGCAATGGGTAGCGAGTTAAAAAATACCTTTTGTTTATTAAGAGAAGGTGAGGCGATTTTATCCCAACATTTAGGAGATTTGGAAAACGCTGCTGCTTTTAATGCTTATCAAGAAACATTGAATTTATATCTGAATTTATTTCAACATAAACCAGAAATAATTGCTATTGATAAACATCCAGAATATTTATCATCTAAACTCGGAAAAGAATTAGCAGTAAGTAACGAAATCAAAATCACAGAAATTCAACATCATCACGCCCATATAGCAGCTTGCATGGCAGAAAATAAAATACCATTAAATGCAAAACCAATCTTAGGAATAGCCTTTGATGGGTTAGGATATGGGGAAAATGGGACATTATGGGGAGGAGAATTTTTATTAGCTGACTATCAGAAATTTCAAAGATTAGCCACATTTAAACCTGTCGCCATGATAGGAGGAAAACAGGCAATTTATCAACCTTGGAGAAATACCTACGCCCACTTAAATAGTGCATTTAATTGGGAAGAAATTAAACAAAAGTATGCTGATTTAGAAATTATTAAATATCTAGAAAATAAACCATTAAAATTACTGAACCAAATGATAGAAAAAGATATTAACACACCCTTAGCATCATCAGTTGGGCGGTTATTTGATGCAGTAGCAGCAGCTATAGGTATTTGTCGCGAAGAATGCAGCTATGAAGGACAGGCAGCTATAGAAATGGAGACTATAGCTAATGTTAACATATTAAACAATCATGAAGAAACTATAAATTATCCCTTTAAATTTGAAAAATTAGATAAAATTTATTATATAGACCCTGCCCCGATGTGGGAGGGGATATTACAAGACCTCAAGCAGCAAATTTCACCATCAGAAATAGCTGCAAAATTTCACATAAGTTTAGCTATTGTCATCACAGAAATAGTTAAACAACTAACCCAAGAACACAAAATTAATCAAGTATCATTAACAGGAGGAGTATTTCAAAACCGGATACTGTTACAACAAACAACCAAACACTTAAAAAAACTAGGAATAGAAGTTTTCACCCATAGCATAGTACCAGCAAACGATGGGGGAATATCATTAGGACAAGCTGTTATTGCTGCTGCTAGATGTATGAGGTGACAGGTGACAGGTGACAGGTGACAGTTAAAAATAGAAAAAGATAGAAATTCAATAATTTGATTTTTATCTCATTCTAAACTAAAACCTCTGCGTTTCTTATAAAAAAGGAAAATAAAAAAATGTGTTTAGGAATACCAGGACAAATTGTAGAAATAACCAACCCAGAACATAAACTAGCGATGGTAAACGTCGGCGGAGTCAAACGTCAAATAAACATAGCTTGTATTGTTGATGAACAACACCCACCAGAAAAATGTATAGGAGACTGGGTACTCGTTCACGTTGGTTTTGCCATGAACAGAATAAACGAACAAGAAGCAGCAGAAACATTAAAACTTCTGCAAGAAATATCCCAAGCATACACATAAAAACTCTTTTCTTCCTTTGCGTCTTTGCGCCTTTGCGTGAGAAATAAAAATATGAAATATGTAAATGAATTTCGTAACCCAGAAAAAGCCCAAGCCTTACAAAAAGAAATAGAAAAACTCAGCCGCCAAATAGACAAACATTTAAAAATCATGGAAGTATGTGGCGGACATACCCATTCTATCTTTAAATACGGCATCGAAGAAATATTACCCAATAATATTGAACTAATTCATGGACCAGGTTGTCCAGTTTGCGTCATGCCCAAAGGTAGAATAGATGATGCGATCGCCCTATCACAAAACCCTCACATCATCTTAACAACCTTTGGCGATGCCATGCGCGTACCCGGTTCAAAAACCAGCCTCTTACAAGCAAAAGCCCAAGGCGCAGATATTAGAATGGTTTACTCCCCCTTGGATAGCTTAAAAATTGCCAAAGAAAACCCAAAAAAAGAGATAGTTTTCTTCGGTTTAGGCTTTGAAACCACCGCCCCCAGCACCGCTTTTACAGTCCTCCAAGCAGCCGCAGAAAATATTACTAACTTTAGTTTATTTGCGAATCATGTATTAGTAATTCCCGCATTACAAGCATTATTAGAAAATCCAGATTTACAACTTGATGGTTTTGTCGGTCCTGGTCATGTAAGTATGGTCATAGGAACAGAACCTTATGAATTTATAGCCCAAAAATATCATAAACCCATCGTTGTTTCTGGCTTTGAACCATTAGATATTTTCCAATCTATTTGGATGTTATTAAAACAAATAGTAGAAAATCGTTGTGAAGTTGAAAATCAATATAACCGCCTAGTTGAAAAAGCCGGAAATAAAAACGCATTAACAGCCATGAATCAAGTTTTTAAACCCCGTGAAAAATTTGCATGGCGTGGTTTAGGAGAAATACCCAATTCTGGTTTTCAAATACGCGAAGAATACGCCCAATTTGATGCCGAAGTTAAATTTGCTATTCCTAATTTAACAGTTCCCGATCATAAAGCCTGTAAATGTGGTGACATTCTCAAAGGAGTTTTGAAACCTTGGGAATGTAAAGTATTTGGCACAGCTTGTACACCAGAAAATCCCATTGGCGCTTGTATGGTTTCTTCCGAAGGTGCTTGTGCAGCTTATTATAAATATGGCAGACTAGCAACAATGGAGAAAAAAGCCAATCAACAAAATAAAACAGTTGCAAATGTTGGGTAAATTGTCATATAAAATCCCTGATTTAGATTAATAATTGTATTGATTTATAGAGAATATAAAAAAGAAGTCGGGGATCTTATAAGTTGTAGATTAAAGGTAAATTATTATGCCATTTGTAACTGTGCAAATTGCCAAAGGTCACTCTATAGAAAAGAAGCGGAAATTAGCCCAAGCTGTCACAGACGCTTTGGTTTCTGCTTTGGGTACAAAACCTGAATGGATCACTGTTCACATTGATGAATTTGAACGGGATAACTGGGCGGTTGGTGGTGTTTTACATTCCGATAAACACGCTGGAAGACATGAGGAAACTGGGAGGTAATTTGTAGGGTGCGTTGGCGTTATCGTAACGCACCAATTCTTTTTTTATAACCGCAAAGTACGCAAAGTACACAAAGGAAGAGAAGAAAGGTTTTTAAGTTAAGAAGTTTATAAGATGAAGATGTTTAATATGGAAGTTTACAATAATCAAGAAGTTAAAAATCCGCTATTTCAAAAAATTGAACAGGTGCGCCGTCGTGCTAATAAGGTGAAAGATACTCACATTAATTTATCTCATGGTAGCGGTGGTAAGGCTATGAGAGATTTGATTAATGATGTGTTTGTTAGTAGTTTTGATAATCCGATTTTATCACAGTTGGAAGATCAGGCGAGTTTTGATTTATCTCAACTTTCTCAGTTAGGAAATAGGTTAGCTTTCACTACTGATTCTTATGTAGTTGATCCTTTATTTTTCCCAGGTTCAGATATTGGGGAGTTGGCGGTTAATGGGACTATTAATGATTTAGCTGTGAGTGGTGCAAAGCCTTTATATCTCACTTGTAGTATGATTTTGGAGGAGGGTTTAGAGTTAGAAACTCTCAGAAAAGTTGTGTTGAGTATGCAAAATGCTGCCCAAAAAGCAGGGGTACAAATAGTGACGGGAGATACGAAAGTCGTCCATCGTGGTTGTGCTGATAAACTCTTTATTAATACTGCTGGTATTGGTATTATTCCTACAGGAATTGATATTTCTCCTCGAAATATTCAACCAGGTGATGTGGTAATTATTAACGGAGAAATTGGAAATCATGGTGCTGCCATTTTAATTGCGAGGGGAGAATTAGCATTAGAAACAGATATAGAAAGCGACTGTCAACCATTACATGAATTAGTTGCTGAAATTATTAATGTTTGTCCAGGAATTAAAGCTATGCGAGATGCAACGAGAGGAGGTTTAGCCACAGTATTAAATGAATTTGCCCAGACTGCAAATGTGGGAATTAGTATTAATGAAAAAGCCATTCCTGTACGAGAAGAAGTTAATGGAATGTGTGAAATTTTGGGTTTAGATCCTTTGTATTTAGCCAACGAAGGTAAATTAGTTATAATTGCACCCAAAGAAAAAGCCGATTTAATATTATCAACAATACAAAACCACCCAGCCGGAAAACAAGCAGCAATTATTGGTGAAATTCTGCCCCAACCCCCAGGAATAGTATTATTAAAAACCGCCTTTGGTGCAGAAAGAATAGTTGATATGTTAGTAGGTGATCAACTACCAAGAATATGTTAAAACTCCTCCTTCTCTCTGCGACTCTGCGCCTCTGCGTGATATAAAAAATCTTCCTTATTCTCTTTGCGTCTTTGCGTGAGAAAAAATCAAACCATGCACGAACTAGGAATAACCCAAAACATCATCGCTATCGTTAGCGAAAACGCCCAAAATAAAAAAGTCCAAAGAGTATTACTAGAAATTGGCAAACTCTCCGCCATTATGCCGGATGCCATTAAATTCTGCTTTGATATTTGCTCCCAAGGTACAATAGTACAAGGGGCAATATTAGAAATATTAGAAATACCAGGAATGGCAAGATGTCGCCAATGTGGTAATACATTTTATGTAGATAAACCATTTGGAATTTGTGAATGTGGTAGTGTAGAATTAGATTTAATAACAGGTCAAGAATTAAACATTAAAGAAATTGAGGTAGAAGAATTATGTGTGTAACCTGCGGCTGTTCAGATGATAACGAAACAACAATTACAAACATGGAAAACCAACATCATCACACTCACACTTTACCTGATGGGACAGTAATTACCCATTCCCATGATCATGAACATCACCATCATGATCATCAACATCATCACCATGAATTACCAGCAAATGTTCATGCCAAAATTCATAATACTACTATATCTTTAGAACAGGAAATTTTAGGTAAAAATAATTTATTAGCTGCTCAAAATCGAGGCTGGTTTAAAGGTAGAAATATCCTGGCTTTAAATTTAATGAGTTCTCCTGGTGCGGGTAAAACTACTTTATTAACTCGCACAATTAATGATTTAAAAGATCAGTTGAATATTAGCGTCATTGAAGGTGATCAAGAAACTACCAATGATGCGGAAAAAATTAAATCTACAGGCTGTAAAGTAGTGCAAATTAACACCGGCACAGGTTGTCATTTAGATGCTTCGATGATAGAAAAGGGTTTACAGGAACTTAACCCCCCATTAAATTCTGTGGTGATGATTGAAAATGTGGGTAATTTAGTTTGTCCAGCTTTATTTGACTTAGGTGAACAGGCTAAAGTTGTAATTTTGTCGGTGACGGAAGGGGAGGATAAACCAATTAAATATCCTCATATTTTCCGCGCTAGTGACATTATGATTATTACAAAAATTGATTTGTTACCCTATTTGCAGTTTGATGTAGAAAAATGTATTGAATATGCAAAACAGGTAAACCCAAAAATACAAATTTTTCAGGTTTCTGCTACTACTGGCGTGGGTTTAGATGAGTGGTATGGGTTTTTGTCATGTCAATCTGCAATTACTGTGTAATTTCTTATTGTGAAAATCATTATCTTTTAGTTTTGTTTCAATCCTTAATGTTTGAATCCTCAATTACCTTAATTAGTAATTGTCACAAAGTTGTGCATTTTACCAACGTACTAGTAATATGAATGTTTCAATCCTCAATTACCTTAATTAGTAATTGTCACTTGAGTTTCGATTAGCTTCTGTATTTGCCCCCTGTTTCAATCCTCAATTACCTTAATTAGTAATTGTCACTATTTTCTACCTGCTGTAACTCGGTAACTGGTGTTTCAATCCTCAATTACCTTAATTAGTAATTGTCACCTGGGATTACCCCCAATTGCTTGGCAACCTCTTTACAAGTTTCAATCCTCAATTACCTTAATTAGTAATTGTCACTAATTACTATTATTCATATATTCAATACGATAATCTGTTTCAATCCTCAATTACCTTAATTAGTAATTGTCACCATCCTTAACCACCCATCTATCACCAGATTCAGTTTCAATCCTCAATTACCTTAATTAGTAATTGTCACTTAGAAAAATATGGCATCGGTCAAGTTAAATCTTTTGTTTCAATCCTCAATTACCTTAATTAGTAATTGTCACGATTACCCGTCAATCACCAAAGGTTCTAAAGCAATGTTTCAATCCTCAATTACCTTAATTAGTAATTGTCACAAAGTCCCATAATTACCTACAGATTTGTTGTTTGTTTCAATCCTCAATTACCTTAATTAGTAATTGTCACTTGCTGGTTTATGTCTTGGCGCAATTTCCACTTATGTTTCAATCCTCAATTACCTTAATTAGTAATTGTCACTTCCATGAATTTGAAATGATCATGATTGGCGATCGCCCCGAAGTTTCAATCCTCAATTACCTTAATTAGTAATTGTCACTTGGGGTGCTTCAGTCTGAGTACATCAGTAATCTTGGTTTCAATCCTCAATTACCTTAATTAGTAATTGTCACAAGCATAGAGAATTTAAAGACAATTGAAGATGATAGGACTCAAAGGTTTCAATCCTCAATTACCTTAATTAGTAATTGTCACTGCCGATCGCGCAAACCCTTAGAAATAGGACATTTCCACAACGATTTGCGCGAACCCTGTCATAATACCCCATTCCAGAAAACAGCACAAGAACGAAAAACGCCGAAACCCTTACAGCGTAAGGTGCGCGGGTGGTTGACAACACCCAACGAATAAAAACTAGACAGTGCAAGAGTTTCCAGCTTAGTCATAATCACTCCGACTTAACACCCACCCATCCGCGCATTTTCAAGCCAACTTCGTCAAAGTCACACCATCAGGTAACACCTCATCCAAGTCAACCTGATAATCAGCAAAACTGCGGGGTACATCAACAGTAGACTTAATTTTAATTTGCAGTTTATCAAATAACTGATGAACAGGAGCATTACCATATTTACTGGCATGAGTAAAAACATACAAACCACGACAAGCCATAAAACCCCGTGCTGAAGAACGGTCAAACTCCCAAGCCTTAATCAAAGCTTGCCAAAATAAGTCTAAATCCCGTTCATTCACACAACCAGACTTTTCCGCCAAATGGGGATTATAAAAAACATAAGACCTATATAAACCATAGGGTAAAACCTCTTTTCTGCCCATAGTTTTATTATCCTTTTTTACACCATCTTTTTTTTCTTTTTCTTCCGTTGCAGCACAACGAGTAATACTCACAGATTGGGGAAAAACCGGATCAATACTACGAGAAAAACTGATTTGCACAGGTCCCCAAACTTGACCAGCTTTTAAACCAGTAGATAATACTGCACCAAACATTCTTAAATCATAAAAATTTTGTTGCATCCACTTAGCAACCTGTAATTGTTGTTCTGGAGTTCCTTCTTTTTGTGGTAAACCTACAGCATCATAAGCGCGACTGATTTTTTCATTTAATACGCTTCCTTCTTCCACAAATATTTTATATCTTTCTGGTGTTGTTTCATCCTTACCAAGCATCTCTACATAATTTCTCACCTTACGTTTTAAACAGGCATCTGTAACTAAACCTTGATTAGTTTGAGGGTCAATTCTTGGTTGATTTCCGGCATCAGGATCACCATTGGGATTACCATCCAAACAATCAAATAATAAAATTGCATCGTGTTTTTTAGTAGGGTCTAAATGTGCAGTCATGATTTTTGTTCCTTGTGATTTGTGGATAGTTTGAAGACTTAACCCCTAGCTTCTTCCCTACGAGGGAAGGGGGACAAGAATTAGATAAAAACTGGTTTTTAAAGCCTCTCTCCTGGTAGGAGAGAAGTTTGAAGAGAGGTTAACATTGAAAATTATTTGTTGGGTTTCACTTTGTTCAACCCAACCTACTCAGATTTTTCCTTACTTTTAAAAAACTCGGCTCTTTTTTGCCACCAACCTTGAAAAAACAAAGCCTGAGATTTTAAATCTAGCACTTCTGGCAATACAGAAATATCAAAGTTTTCAAATTCTTCAGCTAGTAACTTTTTGATGTATTTACTATTATCACTTTCTACATGATAATGAGTACAACCATGACAAAGCCGAGCAAAAACTTGAGTCGGTGTAGAAGATAAAGTCTTTAAACTACGCATAACATTAGTATTATCTTCACTCATATTTTGAGCTTTAACTTGTGATTGGTGCATTAAAAATGCAATTCTGCCTAAAGTGTAAGCAGTATCAAATTGAGGATCGCCTGTGGGATATTTCATATTGTTTGTGGCTAAATAAAGTAATAAACCTTGCAGTCTGGGAAAATATCGAGATTGTTTAGATTTAGATGGAAAGTCATTAAACACCTTTTCTTTACATATCCGATCAATGATTCTGTAAGCATATTCATCCGGTAATGTTTCACCTAAAAAAGCGGCTTTAATTAATGCTGTTGCTATCCTTTCTGTGTGTTCCTTACTAGGATTAAAAAAAGCACTATTACACAACATCCAAAGCGGACTAGGTGCTAAATTATTAAGTTGCTGACATTCGACAAACTGCTGAATAGAATCTTTGATTTTTTGGGTAGTAACTTCACTCCAACCACTAACGGAAATTCTCCCTTTATTACCTTTGAGAATCGCTAAATAAAATCTGCTAGATTTAATATCCTCCAAATTAAATTTTTTCGGACTATAGGGACTTGCAAAAATAGATTCAAAGGCAGGATTTTCCCATATTTCAGGATTAATACCTTCCCCATCTTCTTCTCCCCAATAAACAAAAACCTGCTCTCCTAATTTATAACGATTGGTGTCACTATTAAGTAAAAAATCTAAAGCTTTATGAAATCTAACAGCACTTTCAAAACCAATGGGAGCGTTAATATTTCCATCCCATCCGTGAGATTGATAAGCACTTTTATCAAAACTACTAATAGCAGCACCAGAAGTAGCAGCACCGGGAACACCTTTAACCATCATGGGCATTTTTCGCCCCATTGTTAAAGTCTGTTCACCTGTTAATAAACAAACTCCATTAACGGTATCTTGTTTACTGCCATAATAATTAAACCACCATTTTTGAACTACGGAAATTTTGGTGATTTGTTTACCTTCAAATAAAAACACAAATCTATCCCGACACCAATCTGTATTAGCTGCTTGTGGATAAATTTCTGTTAACTGGGCTGTAATTTTTTCTACAGTTGTATTAGTGATAAATTCATAAACTTCTTTAACTGCTTCGTGGTTAGTTTCTTGTAAACATCTTTCCAGAAGTTGTAAATACAGTTGATGCCGTTTTTCACCTCTATCACCAGCACCAAAAACATATTCTCCCCCATCATCAATTAATAATGGTTCATCACCATTACGCCGCAAATCTGGTACTAATATTTTTCTGCCAAATTTCGGTTTACCTTTGGTTGCTGCTGTTTCTAAAACTTGAAAACTACCTAAAGGTAAATTAATTTGCCAATGACAAAGACATTCACTAAATCCTATGGGTGTGAGTTGATTATCCTGTTCTAAAGCAATTCCTAATTGATTTAATTCTTGCAACATAACCGCCCATCTCGCATTATAAAGTGAGCAAATTCTGTAACTACATTTCCTTTGACAAAACCTTGAGCAGTACGCCAAGAAACTGTACCTTTTTGATCAGGTATAAAGTGCATTTTTTTAGGCATTAAACCTAAATCTATTTCCCCCTTTAACTCTGGTGCTGCTTGATCTTCTTCTGAAGGAACACCAAAATGGGCTATATATTCTCGACATCCAAAATATGGTTGTTTAAAACATTGCCCTTTTTCAATTCTCCGCTTTATTTGTGCTGCATATTTATTAGATAAATCTTCCTCTGTTTGTAAGTCAAAATTGAAATCAACAATGTAGGCCACATCATGCAATATGACATGATTTCTCTGAGCGCGATCGCCCACAGCAGTGTAACTCCCTATACCATCACTCTTCATCCAATCTTTAGCATTTCTATAGCTTTGTTTGGACTGCACCATGTTACGCTGGATGCTAAATGTATTAATTGGCTTTAGTACCGTGATGTGATTAATCTTGTATTTAATTTCTGGTTTCCAGAAAATAGACTCTAATACACCTACAGCCGCAGTAAAGGGAATTACCCTGTAACTGTGCGGTTCAGCTTTAAACTCCGGCCTTGTGAATAATGCCCATTCACCCCATAACTTTAACTGCATAAACTAGACTTAAAATTTTTCATCAATTATAACTACAAATGAAATACTTAGCAAGAATTACTACAGATTGTAAAGAACAACTACTAGCAGCACATTTACAGAATGTTGCGGAAATGTCTGCAAGTGCTGTACCGCAACAATTCCAAGCTGTAGCCAAATATGCTGGTTTATGGCATGATTTGGGTAAATATCAGCAAAAATGGCAGGAATACTTAAAAAATAACGGTAAGCGGGTTGTACATTCTCCCCACGGTGCTGTTTTAGCTTTACAAATATCTAAAAAAGAACCGCCAGCAATAGCTTATATCATCGCTGGCCATCATTCTGGTTTACCAGAAAGATTGAGATTAAGAGGTAGTGAGTATAAACAATTAGCAGCAGGTTTAGAGGAATGTTTAGAAATAGCTAGACAGGAAATAACTGATTTTATACCGCAAGAATTACCAGATATTAATTTACCTAAATTGCGGCGAGAATTTGCCATTAGGCGGCGAGAATTTGCCATTAGAATGTTATTTTCTGTCTTAGTTGATAATGACAGATTAGACGCTCGCAAATTTGAAAATATTGAAAATAAAGGTGAAAGCTCCATATATGTACAAGATTTGGAGCTTTCTGCATATAACAAAACGAGTTTCATTTCAAAGTTTCATTTCAATCCTCATTCCTTGTTTCCACAATCAGCAAATGCGATTAGTGAAGCTAGAAATGTCTTTGCCCAACATTGTATCAACAAAAGTGAATTACCCAAAGGAATTTTTAGATTAACAGGACCCTGTGGAATTGGTAAAACCATTGCTAGTGCGAGATTTGCCTATTTGCACAGTCAAAAACATCAAATGTCAGGAATAGTTTATGTCGGACCATTGAAAAGTATTATTGAACAAACTGCTGCCGTTTATCGGCAATTATTTGGAGAAAATGCAGTATTAGAACATCATTCAGGATATGAACCAAAATTAGAAGAAACCAAAGATTATAAATTGAATACCGACAGATGGGATCAACCCGTAATTGTCACCAGTGGAGTGCAATTTTATGAAAGTTTATTTGCTAATCATCCTACAAAATGCCGAAAATTACAAGGTTTAATTAATAAAGTTATCTTATTGGATGAATCTCAATCTATACCTAGTGATTTAGTCCGGCCAATATTAAATGTTTTGAATACATTAGTCACAGATTGGGGATGTACAATAGTTTTAATGAGTGCTACCCAACCAGCATTTCATAACCTTTATGAAGATGATTTAACCGATGTTGCTGATATTATCCCTGAAGCTGAAACTAAGAAAATATTTCAACAACTTAACCGTGTTAATTATCAATATATTGCTGATATTTGGGAATGGAAAAATTTAGTTGATAGCATTAAATCATCTAAATTAAATCAAGGCTTAATTATTGTTAATACCAAACAATTAGCCAGGGAAGGATATGAAATATTATCTGCCAAATTTCCCGATCATTGTTTTCATCTTAGTTCTATGATGTGTCCTGATCATCGTTCTCAAGTTTTGGACAAAGTGCGAAAATTATTAAAAGCTGAACAACCTTGTTTTTTAATTAGTACCCAAGTGATAGAAGCTGGTGTTGATGTAGATTTTCCCATAGTATACCGTCAACTTGCACCTTTAGATTCTATCATTCAAGCAGCAGGAAGATGTAACAGAGAAGGAAAGCAGGATCAAGGTAATGTAATCATTTTTAATATGTCATCTTCCAACCCACCGGGATATAAAGACGGAATAAGTATTACTAAAAAAATCTTAGAAAAATATGATATAAATGATGATATTTTATCTTTGATAAAGATTTACTTTAGTGATTTATTGAATCAGAATCATGATGGAGGTGTGGATATTCAAAAATTAAGAGAAAAGTATGATTTTCCTGAAGTTGCTAAAGCGGTGAAAGTAATTGATAATGAACATCAAATAGCGGTAGTAGTTAAATGGGGAGACAGTGAAAAATTAATTGTAGAAATGGAAAATAAAGAATATATTACAGAAACAGATTGGCGTAGATTACAAAAATTTACTGTGAATATTCCTAAGAACGATCAATATACAAATTATACTCAAATTGGTAAAATAGATGTTTGGATGGGAGATTACCAAGAAACGGGAATTAGGGTTTGTTGAAAAAGTCTTTTTGTGGGGATAAGGAATAGGGAATAGGTAAAGAATTTGCTCCTATCTTCCTAGTCCCCAATCCCCTCTACTGATGAATCTGCGTTGCTTTGAGCATATAATAGGTATTAGACATCTCCGAAAATTAAATATGCGTAACCTGAAACCCTTGGTAGGGACAATTCATGAATTGTCCCTACATCTTTTTCGGATTTTTCTGAGATGTCTAAGAGGATGTTTGAAAAGTATCAGAATTAATGGAGATCCCCCCAACCCCCCTTTTTAAGGGGGGCTAAATTCCTCAAAGTCCCCCTTTTTAAGGGGGATTTAGGGGGATCTGCGGGTGTCAAATCCCACACGAAAAAGTTTTCAAACAACCTCTAATAATCAACTGTGTCAACGCTAGGGGGTAACTTTGCAATGTTTCCCCAGTTGAGTTGTACCAGCGATTTTACCAAGTTCAGGATTGATTTCGCGATCGCAAATATTCTTTAAATAAGCAAATATTAGTCCTATATAATTATTTTTGGTTTTGTTTCTCTCCAGAAGCCCGAATTAATTCAGCTACAACTGCCACGGTAGCAGTAATAGAAATTAACATGATGCTAAGGGCATTAATATCTGGTTTAACTCCAGTTCTGATGCGGCTAAATATTTCCATTGGTAGGGTATTAGAACCGCTACCTGCTGTAAAACTGGAGATAAGAAAGTCATCTAAACTGAGGACGAAAGCTAGTAAGCAACCAGATATAATACCTGGCATTAATTGGGGTAAGACAACTTTTATAAAAGCTTGAATAGGGGTTGCACCTAAGTCTAGTGCAGCTTCTTCTAGGTGGGGATCGAGGTTATTAAGTCGGGATGATACTACTAAACCGATGTAGGCTAGGCAAAAAACTATATGTGCAGCTACAATTGTCCAGATGCTTAAAGGTATGGCAAAAGCAGCTAAACAAACAAGGGTAGAAACTGCGATCGCAATATCAGGAATTAATAATGGTAAATACGATATACCACGATACAATGTTTTCCCAGGAAAATTATAACGTGCCAACCCTACAGCCATCATAGTTCCCAAGACTGCGGAAACAGCAACTGCACTACAGGCTACTAGCAAACTGTTTTTTATAGCTGATAAAATGCGAGCATCTGTGAATAGTTTTTGATACCATTCTAGAGTGAATCCTTGCCAACTTGCGCTGTAAGGTGACTGGTTAAAGCTATAAAAGCCTAGTACCAGGATAGGCAGGTACATAAACACAAATACCAATATGGAAAAAACTACCTGCCATGTCATAGACTTTTTTTTACTTGGGTGAGGGATATTCATGTTTATATTTAGTTCTTAATTATCGTATTAGATTATATCATCGTCAGGAGTCAGGAGGTTTTTCATTATAAATGATGAATTATCAATTATCAATTATCAATTGATTAAAAAACGTACTTCTGTAGATCACTGCTACAAACAAATATTCTGACTCCTTGATCTCCTGACTCCTTAAAATTACTAATTTACCTCTAAAGTAGAGGAAAATATCCCTACCTAAGATAGACAAAAGATATCAAATATCCAGCATAAGATTGTGAAGTGAGTAACAGTATTAGGTTAATATTTACCAGTTTTTTTGTCAGTGATTTTTAAGTAAATTCTTAATTGTTAGGGGGTTAATAATGAGAATTGCCCAGGTTGCTCCACTGTGGGAGAGAGTACCACCTCCAGCTTATGGTGGAATAGAATTAGTCGTGGGTTTATTAACAGATGAATTAGTCAAAAGAGGACATGAAGTAACATTATTTGCATCAGGAGATTCTCTGACTCTGGCTAAGTTAGTATCAGTTCATCCACGGGCTTTAAGATTGGATAATACCGTCAAAGATTACAGTATTTATGAATTGCTAAATCTAGCTTCTGTTTATGAGCAATCCGCAGAATTTGATATTATTCATTCTCATGCAGGACACACACCTTTAGCATACACAAAGTTAGTAGAAACTCCCACAGTTCACACATTGCATGGTATTTTTACTTCTGACAACGAAAAAATCTTTAAATATGCCAAAAAACAGCCTTATGTGAGTATTTCTGATGCCCAAAGAGAACCCAGGTTAGGGTTAAATTATATATCAACAGTGTACAATGGAATTGATGTTAGTAGTTATGAGTTTTATCCTCAACCTTTAGATCCACCATATTTAGCATTCGTGGGCAGAATATCGCCAGAAAAAGGCACACATTTAGCAATTCAAATTGCCAAAAAAACTGGTTGGCAGTTGAAAATAGCAGGTAAGATAGATAGAGTGGATATAGAATATTTTGAGCAGGAAATTAAACCCCAGATTGATGGTAAGCAAATTCAATATTTAGGTGAAGCTAACCACGCAGAAAAAAATACTATCATGGGTTCTGCTTATGCAACTTTATTTCCTATTACTTGGAGAGAACCATTTGGTTTGGTAATGGTAGAATCAATGGCATCGGGTACACCTGTAATTGCGATGCGAATGGGTTCAACTCCCGAAGTAATTGCTGATAGAGAAACAGGTTTTCTTTGTAATAATATTCAGGAGTGTATTGAGGCTATTGAGCAAATAGAAAGATTAAACCGTTATGCTTGTAGGCGATATGTAGAAAACCATTTTAGTGTCAAACAAATGACTGATGGTTATGAAGCGGTTTATAAACAAATTATCACAGAGAAATTGGCTGAAGAGAATGGATATTTTCGTAATAGTTTAGTTTATTAAGTTCATTGTCAGAATTAAGGAGTCAGGAGTCAGTAGGGGCAAACCCCCTGTGGTTGCCCTCTGGAGTCAGGAGTCAGGAGGCAGGAGAATGGCTAAGGCCAGGCATTAGTGGAACTTTGGCTTTAGTGATACGCTATCGAAGAGCCAGAACTGAAGAGTAAAATTGGCTTGATAGCTATTAATTACCGTCTAGCCTCACAAAAATTATGACATCGACAATTTCTATCAACGACAGTCAAAAGTTACAACTTTCACCTTTAGAAGTTCCCAACCGTTTATTACTAGGTCCTGGTCCTTCTAACACCCATCCTGCGGTATTACAGGCTATGAATACCACACCTTTAGGGCATTTAGATCCGGCATTTTTAGCCTTAATGGATGAGATTCAATCTTTATTGCGCTACGTCTGGCAAACGGAAAACCCCCACACGATCGCCGTCAGTGGTACGGGTACAGCAGCGATGGAAGCTACCCTTGCTAACACTGTAGAACCGGGAGACGTAGTTTTAATTGGTGTTGTTGGTTACTTCGGTAATCGTTTGGTCGATATGGCGGGAAGATATGGCGCAGATGTACGCACTATTACGAAACCTTGGGGACAGGTATTTTCTGTAGATGAAATTAAAACAGCGTTAGAAACTCACAAACCGGCAATTTTAGCATTAGTTCATGCAGAAACCTCCACCGGCGCACGTCAACCTTTAGAAGATGTGGGTGAGTTGTGTCACAAACATGGAACTTTGTTATTAGTGGATACTGTCACCAGCTTGGGTGGTGTTCCCATTTTCTTAGATGAGTGGGGTGTGGACTTAGCTTATAGTTGCAGTCAAAAAGGTTTAGGTTGTTCTCCTGGTGCTTCTCCTTTTACCATGAGTCCCCGTGCAATGGAAAAGTTGCAGAAACGGGAGACTAAAGTTGCAAACTGGTATTTAGATATGTTGTTGTTAGGAAAATATTGGGGTAATGAACGCATATATCATCATACTGCACCGATTAATTTATATTATGGTTTGCGGGAAGCTTTGCGTTTAGTGGCGGAAGAAGGTTTAACAAATTGTTGGCAACGTCATCAAAAAAATGTTGAATATCTTTGGCAAAGATTAGAAGAAATTGGTTTAAAAATGCACGTTGCTAAGGAATATCGTTTACCAACTTTAACTACTGTTTGTATTCCTGATGGGGTAGATGGAAAAGCGGTAGCAAAGCAGTTATTACTAGAGCATAATATTGAAGTTGGTGGCGGCTTGGGAGAGTTAGCGGGTAAGGTTTGGCGTGTGGGTTTGATGGGTTTTAATAGTCGTCCTGAAAATGTGGATCGGTTGGTTGAGACTTTGCAGCAGGTTTTGGGTAAGTAGGGTGTTTAGGGTGGGCATTTTGCCCGCCAAGATCATGATTTTTTCACACCAAGATCCAAGGAAGGATACAAAGAGGAAAAACTTTTTGATCCCAGAATCCCTACCCTGATAGAGTAGGGAGGATATCAAATAAGTCAAATAATTGAGCAGATGCGATCGCCTGGAGTGATATCACATCTGATTCAATAGTTAAGACTCCATCTTTTCCTTGACTAACCGCTGATCAGATGCCACTGCCAGTAGTTCTTCTACAATATCCCAAGCTGCTGCACATTCACGAGAAGTATCTCCTTTCACTGCACAAATTCTTCTAGCTTCTTCCCGTGCAGCTTCTATTTCATCCTCAATAAATATGGGTTTTGGATTATCAAACAAATCACTTTTTCTGAGGATATCAGTAATTGATATAATTCCTAACAACTTACCTTTAATTACGGGAGCGCGACGAATACGTGTATTGGCAAACAAACGCGCTACATACTCTACACCAAGCTCAGGATTAACTACAATACAAGGCTTGGTCATAATCTCGTAAACTCGCACTTGTTTGGAGTCTTTACCATAAGCGGCAACTTTATAGACGATATCAGTTTCTGTTACCATGCCATAGGGATCGTTTTCTGTGCGTGGTTCCACAACTAAAGAACGTAATCCTTTGTATTTCATCAAATCCACGGCTTCTGCTACTGTTGCTGAACCACGAATTGTAATCACTTCTGTGGTCATTATGTCTTCTGCTTTCATCATATTTTTATAATTTCCTGTCAATAGTTGGTTGGAAAAATTGTTCGGTTTAATTTGCGGATGTTGATGATTTTTTTCACTCATTCCTTAGATGTTTTCAGATTTTGATCTTTGGTAAATGAGTGTAGTTACCTGTGCAAAAAATACAAAAAAATGAATTTTGACGTTTAATCTTCGTAAATTCTTGCCTCTGGAGCGTCAGGAAATTCTTCACAATACATTTCAAAAGTGCTTTTGGGATTTTCCACAAAGTCACTTTTTCTGAGGATATCAGTAATTGATATAATTCCTAACAATTTACCTTTAATTACAGGAGCGCGACGAATACCTGTATTGGCAAACAAACGCGCTACATACTCTACACCAAGCTCAGGATTGACTACAACACAAGGCTTGGTCATAATTTCATAAACTCGCACTTGTTTAGGGTCTTTGCCATAGGCACCAACATTGTAAACAATGTCAGTTTCTGTGACTATGCCATAGGGGTCGTTGTCTGTGCGTGGTTCGACAACGATAGAGCGCAGTTTCTTATCTTTCATCAGTTTTACTGCTTCTGCTACTGTTGCTGAACCACGAATTGTTACCACTTTTGTGGTCATTATATCTTCAGCCTTCATCATGGTTGAAATCCTTAAAGCAATGAGTATGAATCTGTGGGATTTTGATTTGGTAAATGTTTAAAAATGAGGCTGAATAAAGTACACTCTCTGATCACTAGCATTTGCTCCTCACGAATCTCCGAAGGAGTATTAGATGTGGTAGAAGGTTTAAAACTGCTTGGTATTCCAGGTGCGTAAGCTTCAATTACACTTCCATCCAGAGAGCGCATCACCATCAGGTAGTCACAAACTAGACACTCTGTACGGATAATTTGATTAGCTAAACAATGAGTGTGAGTTAGGTGTTCATCAGTTGCAAACTGACGCTGTGCCTCACTACCGCAATTAGGACATCGAACTATCTGCGCTCTCTGCATAAAGCAATTGCCTCAATAATGGTTAAAGTATATTGGTTACAGCTGCGCTGAATTTTTCATAAGGAGCTATACCAACAATTGTTTCCAATAAGTCACCGTTCTTGAAAAACATAACTGCGGGAATACTGCGGATACCTAATTGTTTGGCAACATTTGGATTTTCACCCACGTCTATTTTGACTACTTTGGCAAGACCTGTGTATTCATCAGCGAGTTTATCCATTAAAGGACTAACCATTTTACAAGGTCCGCACCAAGTCGCTGTGCAGTCTAGTACAACTATTTCGTTATCACTTAATAGTGATTTGAACTCTGTTTCCTGGATATATTCAACTGTTGTCATATCAACTCCTTTTTTAATCTTTTTCAATTTTTAGTGGTGATTGTGAAAGGGAAAACAGTAAAAGATAAGGTGGGATGGCAATGAGTTAATTTCTCTATTGAGAAAAAGCTGAGATCAGAATTGCTGTAACCTTGATGAAATAAAAGTTTCAGTCTTTTAATTTTTCTTTGCTTACGCATAAAATACTCATTTTTTCTGCTTTGTTTTGATGTTAGTCCGATAAAATTTGTGGCTCTTGGTTTATTAGTCTTTTGCTAGTATTCACAGTTTTTTGGTGAATTGTTAAACTCAAATCAGAAAAAGAACTTTGTAAAAAATGAGTCACTATTTCCACAGGGCGATCGCCATTAATCACTGTTAAACATCCTTGCTGGCGATAATGCTGAATCACGGGTGCAGTCTGCTCTTGATAAACTTCTATTCGCTTATAAATAAGTTCAGGGTGGTCATCTGAACGCCCCCTTTGTCGCCACCTTTGTACCAAAACATCTGTTGGCACATAAAAACTGAAAACTCGGTTATAAGACTGTCCTAAAGTTGCTAATAGTTGATCAAGAAACTGAGCCTGGGATAAATTACCGGGAAATCCATCTAATATCCAACCTCGTTGAGTAGATGGAGTAGTTAAGCGTTGGCGGATGAGATCAAAAATTAAATAGTCTGGAACCAATTCACTTTTTTCTACATACGCTTTTGCTTTCAAGCCTAAAGCAGTTTGATTAGCGATCGCCTGACGTAATATTTCACCAGTGGAAATATGCGGAATTTGCCATTGGCTGGACAGTATTGCCCCTTGTGTACCTTTGCCACTACCCGGCACTCCTAGCAAAATCAATCGCATTCCAACACCCCCTATCTTGAAAAGCCTGAAAAATCTGACTCATTTACCAGCAATCACCAGTAATTGATGTACCATGTTGACAAAGGTAATTAAATCCTGAAAACAATGGCTGCTGAAGAATCGAAAGATCACTCCCTGTGGGAAAAACTCAACCAAGCCCGGAAAGCAAAAGCTGCCAGTGGCGGCTATGCTGGCTATGGTTCACCCGCTTTTGGTCAGCAATCAGTTAATGGTGAATTAGTAGACAATCCCGCTGAACAACAGATTATTGAATTAATTCGCCGTCATCACAAGTCAGGAAAATCACTACCACAAATTGCTGCTTGGCTCAATCAGCAAGGATATACCACCAAGCGAGGACATCAGTGGCAACCTGTGTCCGTGAAAAGGGTTTTAGACAGGCTTTATGGCAAAATGCAACGAATTTCTGGCATGGGTGAGGACTGATGTAGATATTGCCTCTCAATAGAGCCATATACCTCATATCTCTTCCTTTTCCTCTCCAGTTATCTGGCAATCTGCCCTTAGATATCCAAGTTTAAATCTTTAACGGTAATTTACCTTTTACAGCTTATAGCCTTTATATAGCAAGCTTTTCTCCCATTTATCTTTTACATCTCTCGTATTATACATATATTTTGCAGAATTTAATATATTTATTGCTAATAAATTTACAAAACTTCATAATTAGTTTTACCATTTATAATCTAGACCGAATAATCTATGCAAATTGATGATCCACTCATTGGCGTTCCCTGCCTGGAAGATGCAATAGATAAGCAACCACTGGTGGTTGCACCCCATACTTCCCTGATAGAAGTTGTAAATTTAATGAATCAGACACGAGGTAATAGTTGCTTATTACCGGATTTTGATGCAGGAATTACCTTTAATTCCATGCAAGGTACACGCTCCAGCTGTGTACTAGTCATGGAAGGGAGGGAATTATTAGGTATTTTCACAGAACGAGACATTGTGAGATTTACGGCTGCGGGTACGAATTTTGCTAGGGTAAAAATAGCTGATGTCATGGCGCATCCAGTAATTACCCTGTCAGAAACTGCATTTAAGGACATCTTTGCCGCACTGTTTTTATTTCGTCGGTATCGTATTCGCCATTTGGTAATCGTCAATGAACACAAAGAGGTATTAGGAATTATTTCCCCAGAAAGTATTAGACAAATTTTACGCCCCACAAACCTACTAAAAATGAGGCGAGTGTCAGAGGTAATGACAACCCAGGTAATCCATGCACCACCAACAACTTCTGTACTCACCTTGGCGCAGATGATGGCAACTCATAAAGTGAGTTGTATAGTCATAACCAAAACAGACTCCTGGAATAATATTCTGCACGCTGTTAAGCCTGTAGGCATTGTTACCGAAAGAGACATTGTACAATTTCAAGCATTGGGGTTAAATTTAGGTCAAATTGAGGCAAGAACAGTGATGAGTACACCCTTGTTTTTGCTAACTCCAGAAGATTCCCTATGGTCAGCCCATCAAGAAATGCAGCAGCGGCGAGTACAACGATTAGTTGTATCCTGGGATTGGGGATCAAAGTTAGGAATAGTGACTCAAACCAGCTTGTTGCGGATATTTGATCCCTTAGAAATGTATGGAGTCATAGAAACTTTACAGCGAAATGTAGCGCAATTACAAGCTGAGAAAGCAGAATATCTCAGTAACCAAACTAATTCCCCAGAATCACCTCAACAACCAGATTGGCAAATACAACCACAACATCCTGTTCCCAAGGAAAACTTAAATACCCTGATTTCTCTGTTGGAAAGCAGGATAGAACATTTGATCAAAAACCCGAATCTATCCACAGAATTACAGCAAATGTATTTAAATTTAGCAATAACGGACATTGACAAAATGCGCCATTGCCATCGTTCATCGACATAACTCCTCAATACCCTGTTCATCCTCAATACTCTGTTCACTGGCATGAATAGAATTTTCAATTCTGTTTGATCTTATACTATTTTAAAATTTTGTAGTCGTTATACTCAATACTAAGGTTCTACCTGGGAATTGATGAAGTGGCAAAACAAACCACTTCATTTTTATTGTGAAAATGGTGAATTTTCAATCATTAACTAATTCATCGTGCCATTTTTCCCGTTTTGGGCGTTTCTCTATTTCTCTCACTTCACTGTCATTCATTCTATCTATATACCAAGTTCCCCATTTTAAAGCTTTTTGTCTTTCTAAATGGTCAATAAATTGAATTATGGGTTGATCTAGGTCAATAGGAGATTTTAAATTAAACTGAATAGTTTGAAAAATTTTGTTGTCGTCTTTGATAAAGTCTTCAGCCACAAATTTACTCAGCCATAAAACCAAGCGATTGTGTAATCTACCGAAAATACCCAAACGTTTTTTAGTCATTAGACATATCCGAAAAAGAATCAAATTATGGTATAACAGGATAAAATCGTGTACCTACCCTGAGATTATGAGCAACATAGTTGAGTACATTCATAACAATCCTGAAGAATCACAACGGTTATTAGGG
>NZ_JADEXH010000059.1:0-26472 GCF_015207205.1 Sphaerospermopsis sp. LEGE 08334
GTCCCCAGTCCCCATTCCCCATTCCCAATTCCCCAGTCACCTATTCTAGACAGTTGGCGTTAATGATTGTACTATCGATCCGGATTCCCATTCTAATGGGTTCCAATCCCGCTCTTCTACAGCCATTTGCTCAATTAAACTGGCTAACCTCAGAGCTTTAAGGGCTTGTTCACCACCCACAGAAGGCTGATTACCTCCATGTACACAGTTAACAAAATGCTCTAACTCTGCGCTTAAAGGTTGAACGTTACTAGTATAGACTTTTTCTATCAAACCATCTTGCCTATACAGAACCTGCCGATGGTCGTTATGCGGATTGGTATTTTGGCGATGAATCAAAATTTCATTTTTGAGGAAATCGGCTTCAGTAAATGAATTTTTGCAATGGGCGACGATGCGGCGAATTTTACGGTGAGTGACTTTACTGGCAGTGAGAGTGGCGACAATGCCATTGGCAAAGCCTAATGTGGCAGTCACATAATCTAAATAACCAGAGTCTAGGGAACGAGTGCCATTCGCTGTCAATTTGACTACGGGTGAACCAGCTAATTCTAAAAGTAGGTCAATGTCATGGATCATTAAATCCAGCACGACTGAAACATCATTCGCCCTGGCTGAATAAGGACTCATCCGATGCGCTTCTAAGGCCAAGACTTCCTCTGTTTTCAGGACTTGACTCAGTTCTCTAAAGGCTGGATTAAAACGCTCAATGTGTCCTACCTGCAAAATACATTGAGACTCAGCGGCGGCGTTGACGAGTGATTCTGCTTCGGAAATACTGGCAGCAATTGGCTTTTCAATCAAAACATGAATTCCTGCTAACAAACAGTTGATGCCTACGGCATAATGTAAGCGAGTGGGTACAGCAATACACACTGCATCTACATGGGGTAGCAGATCACAGTAATCTTCAAAAAAACGGACTTTGTATTTGCTGGCAGTTTCTAAGCCTCGTTCAACGTTGATATCAGAAACGCCTATCAGTTCAACATCTTTCATTGAACTGAGTATGCGGGTGTGATGTTGTCCCATGTTACCCACCCCAATCACGCCTATGCGGATTGCACGTGGCTGGTTGCGCTGTGAATAGAGATTTGGTTCTGCCACTGATATGCTATTTTGCACTATTATTTTCTCCTCAACCACCAAATTTAAAAACGCTACGGTCGTTGGCATTTATACTGAACTGCCAAGTGTGATCCGTCTAAAACCATCCAGATGGTAACATAGTGGTTCTATTTATGAAGAATTTCAAAGTTTATGTTCAGTTCCCACTATCTTGCTAACTTTTGGATCGTTAGTTATTAATTTTCCTATGGTTTATAATTGACACAAAAGAATATGTGTTTTTTTATTGACTGGCCATCTCAAAAATACTTACGTGATAGCTTTAGGATGGCAGTTAGGTAATTAATAACTCAGATAACTACTTCCTTGGCTGCTGGATAAATTTATGACATTCTAATTTCCGTAAAATTATCAGTGACTGTAATTGGCTGCAAGGTTGTCTGTAAAAATTTGGCCAACGATACTGTAAATTGTTTTTTGCATTTTGATTTGCATTTTGATTTGCATTTTGATTTGCATTTTGAATTTAATTTTTTGTTTGTTGCATTTTGTTGATTGTCTCACCTTTTGGGTGAGATTGATGTTAGGGATTTTTTGAGATTTTTTTGCATGATGAAAGCTGTAATTCTATTGTCTGGCGGATTGGATTCTTCTACGGTTCTCTATCAAGCTAGGGCTGATGGTTGTGAATGTTACGCCATTTCTTTTGATTACCAGCAGCGACACCGCAGAGAGTTACAATCAGCTATGTTTGTAGCGCAGTCTGTAGGGGTTGTTCAACATCAGATAGTTAATTTTGATTTACGCTTATGGGGTGGTTCTGCTTTGACGGATGAGGCGATCGCTCTCCCTCAAGCACGTTCCCTGGATGAAATGTCACAAAGTATTCCTGTCACTTATGTTCCCGCCCGGAATACTATCTTTTTAAGTTTTGCTTTGGGTTATGCTGAGATTATCGGCGCACAACGTGTATACATTGGTGTTAATGTTTTAGATTACTCTGGTTATCCTGATTGTCGTCCTGATTATATCCAAGCGATGCAAGAAGTGTTCCGTTTGGGAACTAAACAAGGTCGGGAAGGACAACCTATTGATATTATTGCACCGCTAATTAATTTGAAAAAAACGGAAATTATCCAACTTGGTAATCAGTTAGATGTACCTTGGGAGTTAACTTGGTCTTGTTATGCTGGTGGTGATCAAGCTTGTGGGGTTTGTGATTCTTGTCGGTTGCGGTTAGCTGCTTTTGCCCAGTTGGGTTTAAAAGATCCTGTTGATTATCTGTAGCAGAAGGCAGGAGCTAGGTTAGTAGTGAATTTAAATCCACCACTATAGCAGGAGTCAGTAGGGGCGAAGCATTCGGACAGGTCTATTGGGGAAACATCGAGAATTGATCACCTGAATGCTTTGCCCTTACAGGAGTCAGGAGTCAGGAGTAAAACCTTCTTGTATTGCGTGTTTCATGAATGAATGGCTACTTTAATACTTAGCAATAACCAATCAATTCGCCATCATTCCATTCTAATGTATCGCCAATGGTATCACCGTTATGATAGGCAGCCAGTAAAACTTCGCTGGTTTTACCATAGGATATTGCCCCAGTAGCATCAAGAGCGATCGCACCCAAATCCCGTTCATTTTTACTAGCTTCGGTAAATGAGCGCAACATCGCCTCTTTTAAAGACATTCCATCACTAACCCGGATGACAATTTTAGCGGCTAAACACTCATCAATGATATCTTCCCCAATACCAGTACAACTTACTCCTGCATATTGAGTAGCATAATTACCTGCTGGCATGGCAGAATCACTGACTCGCCCAATGCGCTCAAAGCCTTTACCACCTGTGGAAGTACCAGCGGCTAATTGACCATAGCCATCTAAGGCGACTACACCAATTGTACCCCGTCCTGCATGAGAACTTTCTGCCATTTCCGGTTCGGCGACAACTCCAGCCATTGTCCTTTTAAAGTTATCTTCCCGTTCTTGCATCCACTCGTTAAGACGCAAATCAGTTAAAGCATTATAGCTGGGAATTTGTAACTCTCGTGCTAATTCAGAGGAACCGTAATCAGACAATACCCGATCTGGGGAATTTTGCAGAAATAGCGCCATTTCAATCGGGTTTTTTACCCGTGCAACATTAATTACACCACTAAACCGCCCTGATGTACCATCCATCAGAGAAGCACTCATGCGGATTTGACCATCAGATTGTAATACAGAACCAGTACCTGCATTAAAGCGGGGGTCATCTTCCAACATTTGACAACCCCGGACCACAGCATCAGGAGCAGTTGCGCCTGTGATCAATAGTGAGTATACTTCCTGTATTACAGTATGCAGCGATCGCCTGACAGATGCCAATCCTCCCTTTCCTTGGAGAGAACTACCAGCCCCACCATGAATAATTAATTTAGGTTGTACTTGTAAACTCATTTATTTGTTTCTGTCTAGTTTTAACAGTTATCAGTTATCAGTTATCAATTGTCAATTGTCAATTATTTATCGTCTTTAGCCTGAGAACGGCGACGACGACAACGTTCTGAGCAATATTTAACTTCATCCCAACAATCTTGCCATTTTTTTCGCCAAGTGAAGGGACGTTGACATACTGGACAAATTTTTTCAGGCAGGTCAGATTTAGAACGAGTACGTCCCATGTTGATTTTAGATTTTAGACTGGTAATACTTCATAGTTGATAGTTGATTGGGAAAAATAAAATTAATTACCCAGTCAATGGTCTTCAGTTCCTGTCTCTAATGTCACCTGTCACCGTATACTAACGTAAGTTGCTAGTTATGCAAGAAAGGCTCTCAAATCGAAGTAACAAGGATAATTAGATAGCAAAAAAGCAGGGAACACCATCATAATTCATTCTTTCTCCTGACTTCTGACTCCTGACTCCTGACTCCTATTCCTAACTAGCAACTTGGGTTAATATTATTGAAGATGCCTTAGAGGTTGTTTGAAAAGTCTCTCATGGTGTATCAAATATTTTTACCCCTCCCTAACCCTCCCCTTATAAAGGGGAGGGAACTGGATTTTTATTGTTTCCCCCTTTTACAAGGGGGGATTAAGGGGGGTAGCAATGTGATGAAAATCACGGTATACCACTTTTAAAACATCCTCTTAAAAAAATTCAGATTAATCCTGGATTTGGCATCTGAATCATAGTTGTTGTAATAATTGGTAGATATTAACTCAGATTGGATATTTATAAAGCAGTAATTCGTCCTTTTTTATTTACTCTGGTAAAAGCAGATCCAGAGTGGTTACACCAACAAGCAATTGGTAGTTTTAACTTGCTGTCAAAAACAAGCTATCATCAGTATGCTAGATGGTTGAACTCTCTGCTACAAAAGTCTTTGTGCCTCTATGATACACGGCTAGAACAAAATCTGTTCGGGTTAAATTTTCCTAACCCATTAGGTTTGGCTGCGGGATTTGATAAAGATGGAGTAGGTGCTAATTTTTGGTCTAGTTTTGGTTTTGGTTTTGCTGAGTTGGGTACTGTTACTTATCATGCACAACCAGGCAACCCTCCTCCGCGTTTGTTTCGCTTAACTTTAGATCAAGCAGCCCTCAACCGTATGGGTTTTAATAATGCTGGTGCTGCGGCAATGACAACGAGATTAACAATGTTGAGTCAGGAAAAATCTCGGTCAATACCCCTAGGCATAAATTTAGGTAAATCTAAAATTACACCATTAGAAACGGCAGCAGCAGATTATTTAGAAAGCTTTCGCTTGCTGAAAAATTTAGGTGATTATTTTGTGGTTAATGTTTCTTCTCCTAATACACCAGGATTGCGATCGCTCCAAGATGCAGCAATGCTCAGTCAAATTTTGGAGGTTCTGCAAACAGAAAACATTGCACAAAAACCCTTATTTGTCAAGATAGCACCGGATTTAGAATGGGAAGCGATCGCTGACATTATTGATCTCGCCAAAACCTATAAACTAGCGGGAATAATTGCCACCAACACCACCATCAGCCGTGAGGGACTAAAAACCCAAATCATTGAAAAAACCGGTAAAACACCTCAAGAAGAAGCCGGAGGCATTAGCGGAGCGCCATTACGCCAACGTTCTACGGAAGTCATACGGTTTATTTATCAAAAAACCCAAGGACAGATACCCATCATTGGCGTTGGTGGCATTTTCACAGCTGAGGATGCTTGGGAAAAAATTACAGCAGGTGCTAGTCTCATCCAAGTTTATACAGGTTGGATTTATGAAGGACCAATGATGGTGCGCCGCACTCTTGCCGGTTTGTTAACCAAACTAGAAGAAAACGGCTTAAATTCCATCAGTGAAGCAGTGGGAATAGGGAATAGGTGATAGGTAATAGGTAATAGGTAATTGATGATAGTTGATAGTTGATAGTTGATAGTTGATAGTTAGTAGTTGATTGGGAAACATCAAATTTATTACCCAATCACCAATCACCAATCACCAATCACCAATCACCTAATTTTCCAAAGGGAAAAACTCCCTAGACTTACGAGAATAAGACCAAGCAATACCATCTGGATCACGGCTGCGACTCCATTCAGGAAAATCTGGGTCATTCCTGCGTTTATAAACTGTACTGGAATAAACACCCAACCGCTTGGCTAGTTCAGATTGAATCAGAGAACCAAAAACTAACTGTTCTTCGAGAGGTTTTTGTACCTCCTGATGAGTTGCTACATCTGTGGCTTCAGGTAATAATTCTGGTTGTAATTCTTCCTGCTCTTGCTTTTGCTGTTCTTCTTCCTGTGGAATGGGAGGAGGTGGAGCTAAGAGCGATCGCGCCTCTTTCGTCACAGGCCGACGGGGAAGTTTTTCCACTGATTCACTACTATCAAATATGTCACCCAAAATACTGGCAGTTATAAAGTAGTAGGAAGGACTCTCACTTTCTGAGTCCACTACACTAGCGCCAAATTCCTTTGCTTTACCCTCCAAGTAGCGTTTTGCCTGATTCCCAGAAAAATTGCCTTTGAGAGCTAAATCAACAGGTGTGATCTTTCCCTGGTTTTCCCGAATCAACTGATAAAAAAGAGGGTTAACTTGCTCACCCCACTTTTCCCATCTGTATTGATGCCAAAGGTTGAAAACCATCAGCAGCAACAAGCCTATCAGCAAAAACCTCCAAGTATTGACGACGAAAACAATCAAAAACGATATCGGCAAAATGAGAACGAGAAAACTTTTCCCGTAATTTTCTATGGTTTTTTCACTCATGCTGATTTTTGCCAAGTGAACTTTTGCAAATAATATTATTTATTATCTTGGCAAAAATTGGGACATTTTTTGTATCCCTTGGCAAAATAACAGCAAATTATTTGGCAAAAGCTACTGAAATAAGGAATAGGTGACAGTTGACAGGTTACTTATGAGAGTGCAGAAGGGGAAAATGATGATAAATGCAAAAATTTTCTCTCCAGGCTCTTAAAAACTGAAAATACATACACTACGTTTTACTAATATGATTAAATTAATACCAAACTGGCATTGGTGCATTTGCCACTACGCACGCCTTATACAAATACAGTCTAGCCTGGTGTTTGACTAAATTCCCATCAAAAGTAATATTTATAGGACTTAAGCATGATTGGAGTAAAAACCTGATTCTTGCGTAGGGGTAATTCATGAATTACCCCTACTTTCGTTCTGTTTTGCGTAAGTCCTCATTTATAGTTACCAGTAAAAAACCCTGATGTTGATGAAAAAATCTATCAATGGACATCTGTCTAAATCCTAACTAAAGCCCTATACCATACCTCTTTAGGAGTAAACTTGACTGATATACAGATCAAAATGCTATTACTGGGTCATTTTTATTGGTAGATTTTGATTACAGGCTGTATTTGCAAGAATCGGAGGTGAAACAGGTTCAGTTCCCAGGACTCAAATTTAATGTGCGAGCAATGTTTCAGGCAATTTTATGCTTTGCCAGAGGTAAGATAAAAGCTATACATGATAACTACCATTATAGATATTAGCGAGCTTGTCAATTAAGAATTGCTATAATCTATTGTTCAATCTTACATTCTTATCTATTATTTAGGTGTAAATTTCTATGGTTTTGCCAATGAATCGTCTGTCTATTTTCGTAGACGGAAACAATATGTTCTATGCTCAACAAAAAAATGGCTGGTTTTTTGACCCGCGACGAGTGTTAGAATATTTTAAGAATGAACAACCTGAGACAACATTAATCAATGCTTTTTGGTACACCGGCTTAAAAGACCCACAAGACCAACGTGGCTTTCGAGATGCACTCATTAGTTTGGGATATACAGTACGGACTAAAATTCTCAAAGAATATTATGATGATGTCTCTGGCCGTTATTCACAAAAAGCTAATTTAGATATTGAAATTGTTGTTGATATGTTCAATACCGTTGACCAGTACGACCGAGTAGTTTTATTCAGTGGAGATGGAGATTTTGAAAGAGCGATCGAGCTACTACGTTCCAAAAATACGCATATTACAGTGGTATCAACAGAAGGAATGATAGCTAGAGAATTGCGTAATGCTACGGATAGATATATAGACTTGAACGATATTAGAGACCAAATAGAAAAGACCGAAGCTTAGTAAAATTAATAATTATTTACAAAGCAAAAGTTAAAAACTGAAGAAGGAGTCCGTAACCAAGAGTGAGAAGAAATTATTGAGGCGAAGCATCACCAAAAGTTAGAACTACCAAATCATAGATTTGCTAGGTATCTTCAACCCACTTATAAATAAGCTAGTCGTATATAATTTATTCTAAATTCTCTATTCTGACTCCTTTATTCTTTTTAATAAAGTTCAAGGTATTTTAAGCCCACAGTCACAACTCAACCAACCAAAACCCAAAACCAATGAGCAGTCAAGCAGACAGAATTATCATCTTTGATACGACACTGCGAGATGGAGAACAGTGTCCAGGAGCGACCTTAAACATAGACGAAAAGCTAATTATTGCCAAACAATTAGCCCGTTTAGGTGTAGATGTAATTGAAGCTGGTTTTGCCTTTGCGAGTCCGGGTGATTTTGAAGCAGTGAGCAAAATCGCCCAGACTGTGGGCTTGGAAGATGGTCCTGTGATATGTAGTTTAGCTAGAGCTAGACACGATGACATCAAAGCCGCAGCGGAAGCGATCAAACCAGCAGCTAAGGGGAGGATTCATACATTTATTGCTACTTCTGATATTCACTTGCAGTATAAGCTGAAGAAAACCAGACCAGAAGTAATTGCGATCGCTGAGGAAATGGTAGCTTATGCTAAAAGCTTCACCGATGATGTAGAATTTTCCCCTGAAGATGCTGGTAGATCCGATCCAGAATTTTTGTATCAAGTTTTGGAAAGGGCGATCGCTGCTGGTGCAACAACTGTTAACATTCCTGACACTGTAGGTTACACTACCCCCAGCGAATTTGGCGCTATCATCAAAGGTATCAAAGAAAACGTCCCCAACATCGACCAAGCGATTATTTCCGTCCACGGCCATAATGATTTGGGTTTAGCTGTTGCCAACTTCCTGGAAGCTGTGAAAAATGGCGCACGACAGCTAGAATGTACTATCAATGGTATTGGGGAACGGGCGGGAAATGCGGCTTTAGAAGAATTGGTGATGGCGTTGCACGTCAGACGGCAATATTTTAACTCTTTCTTTGGTAGACCTGCTGATTGTGAAGATTCATTAACTAATATTGACACCAAGCAAATTTATAAAACCTCCCGCTTAGTTTCCAGCTTGACAGGAATGCTGGTACAACCGAATAAAGCTATTGTCGGTGCTAATGCTTTCGCACACGAGTCTGGGATTCATCAAGATGGAGTGTTGAAAAATAAACTCACTTATGAGATTATGGATGCCCAATTGATTGGGTTAACAGATAATCAAATAGTATTGGGTAAACACTCAGGTAGAAATGCGTTCCGTACTCGTTTAAAAGAATTGGGCTTTGAGTTGTCAGAGAATGACCTGAATAAAGCCTTTATTCGGTTTAAAGAAGTAGCGGACAAAAAGAAAGAAATTTCTGATTGGGATTTAGAGGCGATCGTTAACGACGAAATTAAACAAGCACCAGATTTATTTAAAATCGAATTGGTGCAAGTTTCCTGTGGTAGCAACGCCAAACCCACCGCAACTGTCACCCTGCGGACACCCGACGGACAAGAATTAACCGATGCGGCGATCGGTACTGGTCCAGTTGATGCAGTTTATAAAGCTATCAATCGGGTAGTGAATGTACCTAATGATTTGATTGAATTTTCTGTACAATCAGTTACAGGGGGAATTGATGCTCTGGGAGAGGTAACGATTCGGTTACGTTATGAATCCCGTGTATTTTCAGGTCATGCAGCCAGTACAGATATAATTGTGGCATCGGCTCAGGCTTATGTAAATGCACTGAATAGATTGTATGCTGCATTACAGCAAACCGTGAAGGAAGAAGTGACAGCTTAGTGGTAGAGTGGGTTAGATGCGGTAATTCGTCATTTGACCCACAACTAGAAATTTAAAATTCCAATACATAACATCTTATAAAAATTCTGCGAGTTTAAAATAAGCAATACCAGTTTTTATTTGCAGCGTTTGTTAATTTTATTAATTTCCCGCACTGGATTTGGGAAGACTAACATGAAAATTCGACAACTTGAACTTCAAAATTTTCGATGCTTTGAGCATAAAGTTTTTGATTTTTCAGATCATTTTAACGTTTTTATTGGTGATAATGCTACAGGAAAGACGGCTATTCTCAAGGCACTATCTACTGGTGCAAGTATTCTACTTTTATTTGTACCAGAAATTCCGACGCGAGATTATCAAATTGATCAAGATGATATTCGCCATATTAAATATTACAAGGGTGAAATACCAACATTTGAACGTCAATTTCCTTTTAAAGTTTCTTGTCAAGGAATGATTAATAATTATGAATCATCCTGGCATATCCAAATGTTAAGTGATAATGAACTAAAATTTTCTCCAAACAATGCTGAATACATTGTTAAACAACTTGTTGAGCAAGTTACTAAAGGAGAGGATATTATTTTACCTTTGATTGCTTATTATGGAACTAATCGTTTATGGATGCCTTCAACAGAGAATGATATAAAAACTATTAAACCTGGGTCTAGACTACAAGGGTATATTGATTGTTTGAATCCAGTATCTAACCTAAGAGCATTATTAGAATGGCTGAAAACAATGGAAATAGCCTCTCTGCAAAGGGGACAAGTAATTAATTTATTAGATACAGTGAAAACTGCAATTATTAGCTGTATAGAAAATTGTCACGAAGTAAAATATGATATTCTTGAAGATCAACTGATGGTAACTTTTGATAACAAAACCGAATTGCCGTTAAGAATGTTAAGTGATGGATTTCGGACAATATTAACTATGGTTGCTGATATTGCCTATCGAGCAGCAGTTTTAAATCCTCAACTTGGTAGCGAAGCTGCTAAACTGACACCCGGTATTGTTTTAATTGATGAAATTGATTTACACCTTCATCCAAAATGGCAACGTCGAGTAGTAAAAGATTTAAAAAGAACATTTCCCAACATTCAATTTTTTGCTACCACTCATTCACCATTAATTATTCAATCTTTAAAAGAGGGAGAACTGATTGATCTGAATAACCCTGATTTACTACCAGCAGCAGAATATGAAAACAAGTATATGGAACACATCACAAAAAATGTGATGCTTGTTGATAATGTCAATAGAAATGAGCGATATCAACAGATGATGGAAACAGCAGAAAGATATTATAAGATGTTAGAAAATGCTAATAATTCATCTCCTGAAGAATTGGAAAAGTTAAAATCAGAACTGGATGAATTAATAGAACCATATAGTGATGATGTTGCCTATCATGCTTTTTTGAAAATGAAGCGTTTAGCAAAATTAGGAGAATAATCACAATGCGTCCAGTGCAAAGAGGTAGTATACCAATTAATTCAAAAACGAATCAAAAAGTTTCTTTTAGTAAATATCAAGATGCTAAACAAAGCATTGTCGAAAGAATAGGTCATTATTGCTGCTATTGCGAAAAACCGGTAACAAATGTTCGTGATGTGGAGCATATTTTACCAAAACAGCATTATCCAAGACTACAAAATATTTGGCATAATTTTTTGATTTCTTGTAGAGTTTGTAATGATATAAAAGGACGTTCTCTTATCAGGAGAAAAAACTTTTATTGGGCTGATGTAGATAATACATTCCGAATTTTTGAATATCATCCTTTAAGCGCAGATATAGAAGTAAATTCCTTACTTTCTGATCCAGAAAAAACAATAGCACAAAATACTTTAGATTTAGTTGGTTTAGATCGAAAACCTGGACATCCTAAACATAAACCTAACTCAGCTGATTGGCTTTGGAAAGAAAGACTTGTAGCTGTAGGAATAGCTCAAGAAGCATTTTCTGACTTACAAAAAAATGATACTCTTGAAATGAGAAAACAAATAGTTCGTACTGCTCAAGGAATAGGTTTTTTCTCTGTTTGGATGACTGTATTTAAAGATGATCATGATATGCTACAACGCTTCATTGCTGCATTTCCGGGAACTTCTGGAGATTGTTTTGATCACCAAGGTAAGGCTATTCATCGTCCCAAAGGAAGAGTATGAATCATCCCAATAACACATCATTAACAGAAATCCGCACCGCATTAAAACAAATCTGGGGTTATGATAATTTTCGTCCACCACAGGGAGAAATTGTCAAAAGTTTATTATCCCAAAAAGACGCATTAATTATTATGCCCACAGGAGGGGGAAAATCCATTTGTTTTCAACTTCCTGCACTCTTAAAAACAGGGTTAACTTTAGTAATTTCTCCCTTGGTTGCATTGATGGAAAACCAAGTGGAAGAACTCAAACAACGAAATCAAAAAGCTGCACTTTTACATAGTGAACTACCTACATATCAACGTCGGGCAACTTTGCAAGCTTTAGAAAAACAACAATTAAGATTATTATATTTATCACCAGAAACTTTATTAAGTTCTCCTGTGTGGGAAAGATTATCTCATCCCCAATTACAAATTAATGGTTTGATATTAGATGAAGCTCATTGTTTAGTACAATGGGGTGATACATTTCGTCCAGCTTATCGACGTTTAGGTGCTGTACGTCCAGCTTTATTAAAATCAAAACCACCAGGTACAAAAATTAGTATAGCAGCTTTTACTGCTACTGCTGATCCTTCCGCACAAAAGATAATTGCTGATGTTTTACAGTTACAAAAACCTGATAGTTATAAACTCAATCCTTATCGTGCTAATTTACATCCTAGTGTGAAAATTGCTTGGACACCAAAAGGCAGAAAACAACAATTATTAAAATTTATTCAAAATCATCAAAATCAAGCAGGTTTGATTTATGTGAGAACTCGCAAAGATAGCGAAGAATTAGCAGCATGGTTAACAGAAATAGGTTATAATACTGCTTGTTATCATGCGGGTTTAGGTGCAACACAAAGACGCGCAGTAGAAGCAAGTTGGTTAAATGGAAAAATGCCCTTCGTTGTTTGTACTTGTGCTTTTGGCATGGGGATAAATAAGCCAGATGTCCGTTGGGTGATTCACTTTCACGCACCACATTTATTATCAGAATATGTGCAGGAAATTGGACGTGCGGGAAGAGATGGAAAACCAGCGGAAGCGTTAACTTTAATTAGTGAACCAACGGGTTTTTTAGATGCTGAAGATAAACAAAGACAGCAGTTTTTTGAACAACAAATGTTGAAACAACAACAAAAAGCCCAACAGTTAGCGAAAAAGTTACCAAAACAAGGAGAAGTAACATCTGTAATTAAACAATTTCCTGATGGTGCAACGGCGCTTTCTTTACTTCATAGTAGCGGACAACTGCAATGGCTTGATCCTTTTCATTATGCGATTTCTGCAAAGTCGGGAAAACAACCACAAATGCAATTACAAGCTGCTAAACAAATGAGTGAATATTTGTATAGTAAAAAATGTCGTTGGCAATTTTTGTTAGATGCTTTTGGGTTTGGGAAAGAAGCGGAAAATTGGCGTTGTGGACATTGTGATAATTGTCGGAAATAGAGTTTTATATCAAGTTTTATGATCTTCTTTTTGAAACTCTTCTATAACTGACCTAATTTCCTCTGCTGTAACATCTGTCTGTTCAAGTTTAGAATAGATTAAGAGTAGAATTATATTTGTAGGTGATTCAATCTGATAAATAAGCCGATAACCGCTACTTTTACCTTTTTCGATATCACTGTTGCGGACTCGCACCTTAAACACTGTATATCCTGTTCCGGTAATTTGATCACCTACAAAATTACCTGCTTGCAATTGTTCAATTACTGGCTGGATATCAGCGCGTATTTTACGGTATTTTTTAAATAAGTTTCGCAGTCGCCGCTGAAAATCATCGGTAAAATTAACTAAAACAGTTGAAGTTTCACTCGTCATCAATTCCATCCCATAGTTCTGAAACTGGTCTAATTTTGCCCATCTTTGCTTGTTGGAGTGAAGTTTTAAGATCCTCTAATATAGATTCTTTTGATTCATCATCTTCGTCTATTTCATCTTCGACAAATAATACAATTACTTTTACACGGCTGTGCTTGTGAAGTGTCAATGGTGTATCTAAGGAAAGTTGACCGTTTTCATCAACTATTGCCATTATTTCTTGCGCTATCATCTTTCTTTCTCTTATTGATAGTTGTTGTAAATTATAACAGATTTTATATATCAATGAACTCTCGTTGGCAGTTTTTGTTAAATGTTTAGGGATTAACTATTACAACTTATCATAATCCTCTGGTTCTACATCAGGGACTTTATTTAAAACTTGCTGAAATTTATCCCAACTGCTGCGTTTTGCTTTTTCTTCGAGATAATCTTTAGTCATCCATGCTGAAAGTGCGATCACTATACGTTGTTTAAAGAAAATCTTGTCTTTATCCATCAGTTTTCCCAGTCTATTTAGAATTACCAAGGACGGGGAAACCCCGCCCCTACATTAAAACTGCCTTAAAAAGCGCAAATCGCTATTATATAAACGGCGAATATCATCAATTTGATGTAAAACCATTGCAAAACGTTCTACACCAAAACCAGCAGCAAAACCACTATAAATCTCTGGATCATAACCCACAGATTTTAATACATTGGGGTCAACCATTCCGCAACCCATGACTTCTAACCAGCGCCCATTCCACTGTAAATCAACTTCCGCAGAAGGTTCGGTAAAAGGAAAATAACTGGCGCGGAAACGAATAGGTAAATCACCAAACATCGCTTGTAAAAATATCTTTACCGTGCCTTTCAAATCTGTAAAAGTTAAACCTTCATCAACTGCTAAAAGTTCAATTTGATGGAAAACAGCCGAGTGGGTAGCGTCTACATCGTCTCTGCGGTAAACTCGACCAGGGGCAACAATTTTAAATGGTGGTTCTTCTTTTTCCATGTAGCGAATTTGCACCGAAGAAGTGTGAGTCCGCAGTAAATTTCCATCTGGCAAATAGAAAGTATCCTGCATATCACGGGCTGGGTGGTCAGGAGGGGTGTTGAGGGCTTCAAAATTGTAGTAATCTGTTTCCATCTCTGACCCTTGGGCGACGGTGTAACCCATACCGACAAAGATATCTAGAGCTTGGTCAATGATACCATTGAGGGGATGAATGCGACCTTGGGGACGGTAAATACCGGGCATAGTCACATCTAAAGTTTCCGCCTCTAGCTGTGCTTGAATTTGGGCAGTTTCTAAAGCGGTGCGTTGCTGGTCAAGACTTTTTTGTAAAGCTTCCTTAACTGTATTGGCGATCGCTCCAATTTTAGGACGTTCCTCCGCACTCATTTGTCCCATGCTGCGTAACAGCGCCCCCAGTTGACCTTTTTTGCCCAAATAGTTAACACGCAGTTCTTCCAGGCGTTCCAGGGTATCAGCAGAGGCGATCGCTGTTTCTCCTTCCTGCCGTAATACT
Organism: Sphaerospermopsis sp. LEGE 08334; assembly: GCF_015207205.1. Lineage (NCBI taxonomy): Bacteria > Bacillati > Cyanobacteriota > Cyanophyceae > Nostocales > Aphanizomenonaceae > Sphaerospermopsis > Sphaerospermopsis sp. LEGE 08334. The sequence continues at coordinate 15,035 of NZ_JADEXH010000059.1, forward strand.
AAAAGTTGTTCCTCTAAATTGCTAGTCATTCGTGATTAATTATGAGTCAGGGGTCAATCAATTTTAGATTTACGATTTTGGATTTTGGATTTACTCCACCCTAAAATGTGGAGTTTGAGGATTTTAGATTGGCGTTAGCGAAGCGTAGGCAGCGCAGAGAGTATTTTGGATGAATTCTGCCCTGAAAAGGCGGAGTTTATCCCGAAAATTCCCAATCCACGATCTAAAATCCCAAATCTAAAATTTTTCGGTCAGTGGTCAGTAGTCAGTAGTTAGTGGCAAAATACAAACAACCAACAACTGACAAAGGACAATTAACCTTAGCAATGTGCCATAAACCAGTCAATGCCACAAGGTGAAACTTTCCTCTGTTTACAGTTTAGAAGCTATCCAGTATGAGAAAAGTTTTTTTGCAGTTGTTACCAAAAACACTGACAACAGACAATGAACTAATTATTAATTACCAATCATCAATCATCAATCACCTCTTCCCCAATCACCAATGACCAATAACAGATGAAATTACTAATAAGCAACGACGATGGAATTTCCGCTTTAGGTATTCGCACCTTAGCCAACACCCTAGCCGAAGCAGGCCATCAAGTGAGTGTAGTTTGTCCAGATCGAGAGCGATCGGCAACTGGACACGGATTAACCTTACATCAACCAATTCGCGCTGAAATGGTTGAAGCCCTGTTTCATCCGGCTATTAATGCTTGGGCTTGTGACGGTACACCTTCCGATTGTGTAAAATTGGCATTGTGGGCGTTACTCGATTCCCCCCCAGATTTGGTATTATCGGGAATTAACCAAGGTGCGAATTTAGGAACAGAAATTCTTTACTCTGGAACTGTTTCGGCAGCAATGGAAGGTATGATTGAGGGCGTTCCTAGTATTGCTTTGAGTCTCACCAGTCATACACACAAAGACTTTCAGCCAGCTGCCAAATTTGCCAAACTGCTAGTAGACCATCTGGCAGTAGAACCCTTACCAGATTTAATGTTACTTAACGTCAACATTCCCCCAATCTCTTGGGAAGAAATAGCTGGTGTCACTCTGACTCGTCAAGGAGTGCGTCGCTATGTTGACGTTTTCGATAAGCGAGTTGACCCCCGTGGCAAAACTTATTACTGGTTAACTGGAGAAGTTTTAGAAGATGTCGAACCACCACCAGGGTTAAATTTACCCCCACACATTCCCATAGATGTAGAAGTTATCCGTAAAAATTTCATTAGTATTACTCCTTTGCAATACAATCTGACTTATGCCAATGGACTGCATAAATTGTCTACATGGAAATTTAACTTTACTTAAATTTTTCTGTATTTCCAAAGACTCAAGTCTAAATTAAAACCATTACCGTAAAATTTACACTATAAATTGAGGAGTTACATTGAGAGTCTGTGTAGAAGCTGTTAAGTCCAACATCTAATCCAACCGTTTTACCTGTTGGAGTGGTGTCAATTTTTCGTTCTGTATCTACGCAAAACTGCACATAATAACCGTCAGAACAAACTTGGTGGAGATACTTTATCTCGGTGGTTTTGGCTCACTCGATTTTCTTATAAACTAGAAAAATAAGCAGCATTTTTTTGATTTATCGCCCGCTCAGTCCAGCAACCAACAACCATGTCTAGGATAGAGAATCAATTTACAGTGCAGTTTTGGGGCGTTAGGGGTAGTATCCCCTGTCCTGGTCCACACACCGTCCGTTATGGAGGTAATACCCCTTGTGTTGCCATGCAAGTGGGCGGTAAACGTTTGATTTTTGATTGTGGTACAGGAGTTCACGTTTTGGGACAATCTTTACTGTCCCAAATGCCTGTAGAGGGTCATATCTTCTTGACTCACTCCCATTGGGATCATCTACAGGGGTTTCCATTCTTTACTCCGGCTTTTATCAAAGGAAATAAATTTAATATCTACGGTGCGATCGCCCCCGATGGCTCAACCATTGAGCAACGTCTCAATGACCAAATGCTTCATCCCAACTTCCCTGTACCCTTGCAGATTATGCAGGCCAACTTGAATTTTTATACTGTTAAAGCAGGTGAACCAATTCACATTGAGGACATTACCATAGAAACGACACATTTAAACCATCCAGGTGAAGCCGTAGGATATCGAGTTAACTGGTGTGGTGGAGCAGCCGTTTACATCACAGATACAGAACATTTTCCTGATAGATTAGATGAAAATGTCCTCTGGCTATCACGCAATGCCGATATTTTGATTTACGATTCCACCTACACTGATGAAGAATACTCTTCAGCTAAATCACCAAAAATTGGTTGGGGACATTCTACTTGGCAAGAAGCGGTGAAAATAGCCCAAGCAGCCAACGTGAAAACATTGGTCATTTATCACCATGATCCTGCCCACAACGATGATTTTTTAGATCATGTGGGTAAACAAGCAGCGGAGAAATTTCCTGGTGCAATTATGGCCAGAGAGGGATTAATACTGGATGTTCCTGTATTAGATGCTGTCTCTAAATCATTACCTTTACGTAAGTCATAAAATAATCGTTTAGGTGATAGGTGACTCTTGACAAGTGTGAGAGAGAACAGTTCTTAAATGATGACCGTCATCATTGGACAAGATATAACTTCCCCAAGACGATACTTATTCAAAAATGTTAAAAAAGGTAATTTTTTAGGATAATTACTAATTTGTAATTGGTAAACAAGGTCATGGGTCTGCTAATTTTGCACCCTGCACCCCTTACCCTACACCTGCTCCAAGCCTCAAATACGTCTAAAAGGCAGAGGTTGGCAAACGCTGATAACGAAAATAAACCTAAAATCCCTGAATCCAAGTGCTAAATTTGTCTGAGGCTGGTTGTTTTTTTTGGGGGTGTTCTATGTGGGTTGCTGCTTCTGGCGAACAGCTACTAACACCAACTGCTGTTGCTCTTGGTAAATTTGATGGTGTTCATCTTGGTCATCAAAGAGTAATTCAACCAATTTTGCATTCAGCAGTAAGTGAAAATGGGCGGGGAAATGGGGATAAATTACCAAAATACTCACCAGATCATCCCTCTCAATTATCAACCGTACCATCATCCCCAAACCATACATATTCAACGGTTGTTACCTTTGATCCTCATCCCCAGGAGTTTTTTACCGGACAACCCCGCGCTTTGTTAACTCCACTGGATGAAAAAGTAGAACAACTGCGATCGCTAGGTGTAGAACAACTTGTATTATTACCCTTTGATAGAGAATTATCTGCTCTATCACCAGAAGATTTTGTCAAAAAAATCCTTGTCCAAAAACTGCAATGTCAAAAAATCAGTGTTGGCGAAGATTTCTGTTTTGGCAAAAAACGCATGGGTAACGCCAAAGATTTGCAAATTATTGCTGCTCAGTACAATATACCTGTAACTATAGTTCCCATACAAACTGATACAGTAAATTTTCCCAACAATACTGATAATATCCCCAATGATTTCACAGAAGATGGTCGTATTAGCACTTCCTCAATTCGCCAAAGTTTAGAAGTAGGAGATATGACTAGAGCAACCCGCTTACTGGGAAGACCCTACAGTTTAACTGGTCAAGTTGTAACAGGGCAAAAATTAGGTAGAACCATTGGTTTTCCTACTGCTAACTTGCAACTTCCAAAAGATAAATTTTTACCCCGTCTGGGAGTTTACGCTGTAAGGGTGTTTATTCACAGTGAAACCTCTGATACCACTCCTGTGGAAAAATTAGGCGTAAAATTAGGCGTGATGAATATTGGCAACCGTCCCACTGTCAACGGTACATACTCAACAGTAGAAGTACATTTGTTTGATTGGTCTAGTGATTTATACGATCAAACATTAGTAGTTGAGTTAGTAAAATTTTTACGCCCAGAACAAAAATTTGCTGATCTAGAAGCTTTGAAAACCCAAATTCAACTTGACTGCACCATAGCCAAAGAATTTTTAAATAGGACATACTGAATTTGGATGATAACTGGGGAACAATGTATATATTGGTGATTGGTGATTGGTGATTGGTGACTGGTGATTGGTGATTGGGAAGAATAAAAAATTTATTACCAATTAATTAAATTACCCATTACCAATTACCAATTACCCATTACCAATTACCCATTACCAATTACCAATTACCCATTACCAATTACCTAAAGAGAATGAGAGAAAAAATTGACGCTTTAACCCAAAATCTGGCTCGTACCATTGTCGGTAAAAATGAAGCTGTACGTTTAGTTTTAGTTGCTTTGCTAGGTGGTGGTCATGCTTTGTTAGAAGATGTACCTGGTGTTGGTAAAACCTTGCTGGCGAAATCTTTAGCGCGTTCTGTAGATGGTAAATTTCAAAGATTACAATGTACACCCGATTTACTGCCCACAGACATCACAGGTACAAATATTTGGAATCCCAAAAGCGGCGAATTTTCTTTTATGCCGGGTCCTGTATTTGCTAATGTCTTATTAGCAGATGAAATTAACCGCGCTACTCCCCGCACCCAGTCAGCTTTGCTGGAAGTGATGGAAGAACATCAGGTGACAGTTGATGGTGTATCCCGTGCTGTTCCGCAACCGTTTTTTGTGATTGCTACTCAAAACCCTGTGGAATATCAAGGAACATTTCCCTTACCAGAAGCACAAATGGATCGGTTTATGTTGTCTTTGAGTTTGGGTTATCCTTCGGAAACAGAAGAATTACAAATGTTGCAAAATCTTCAGGAAGGTGTACAACTGAGTGATTTACAAACTTGTATTACTTTGGAAGAAGTAGCACAGTTACGTCAACTTTGTTCACAGGTAAAAGTCGAAACTTCTTTACAACAATATATTTTAGAATTAGTACGAACAACCCGACAGGATGAGGAAATTACTCTTGGATCTAGTCCTCGTGGTACGGTGGCATTACAAAAAGCTGCTCAAGCATTAGCTTTTATTTTAGGTAGAGAATATGCAATACCCGATGATGTGAAGTTTTTAGCACCTTATGTTTTAAGTCATCGTTTGATTCCTAGAGGTGGGAGGAATGCGAAAACTGTAGTTGATCGGATATTGCGATCTGTGGCAATTCCTTAAAGGTGACAGGTGACAGATGTAAAAGTTTGTTTTTTTATAGTTACATCTTGCACCTGTTACAACTATAATAAATTTATTGGATAAAAAGATAGTTTATAATTATGCAGAAAATTACTATCAGAAACTTTGGTGCTATTGAATATGCAGAGATTGAAGTTAAGAAAATCTTGGTTTTGATTGGTGAGCAAGCGAGTGGTAAAAGCACTATCGCCAAATTAATTTACTTTTTTAAATCATTAAGAGATGATTTGTTTGTTCAAATTTATAAGTATACAGACAGGGATTTATTTAAAAAAGTACCTGATATTGTATTTCCTGAAGACTATTTTTTTATGAATTATTTCATATCTACTATTGAAAAAAGATTTTATGATTTTTTTGGATCAATATCTCATTTGCCAAATTTTGAAATAATTTTTTATTATAACGTAGAAAAAAATAAATACTTACAATTAAGTTTTAATAATCATGATAAAAAATTAAATTCTCAATTCAGCGATGGTTTCTTGAATGAGAATTTTTCAAGTGTTGTAAATCATATGATCAAATTGTTTGAAGATAAAAATTTAACCTACACAGAGATTCAAGAAAAATTATCTAATGATATTTATGACCAATTAGCTTATGAGCAAAATAAAATTATATATGCTCAGAGAATATCTGATTTATTAAATGGATTATTTGAAAGTAATCAAATAAATTCCTTATTTATTATTGCTGGTAGAAATGCAACAGTAAGTTATTCAGAATTATTTGAAAAATATTTATTTGCTAATATTCAGAGTAGTTTAGAAGACAATAGAATCGCATCTTGGCAAAGTAAGGAACAAACAATAGATGAAATATTAATGTTAAAATTTATCGAAAAGATTATAAAAATAAAAAAAATATTTAAAAAATTTGTAAATTTCAGAGAACTAATTGAAAGTTACGAAAAAGATAATATTAAAATCGAAAAACTACGTCTAATTACATATAAAATAAAGCAAATAATGAAAGGTGAATACTGTATTGATAACAGAGGAGAAAAAATTGTATTTAACCAGGAAACAGAGGAATATGTCTATCTTTCTAATGCTTCATCAGGACAACAAGAAGTGATAAGAATATTACAAGATATTTTCCTGAACATCCTTGATGATGTAAAAGTATTAAGAATCATAGAAGAGCCAGAAGCCCATTTATTCCCTATTGCACAAAAACAACTGATTGAGTTGTTATCTGTAATGGTTAATCATGATGAAGATAATCAACTCATCATTACTACCCATAGTCCTTATATCCTCACCGTTTTTAATAATCTTCTATTTGCGAATAGAGTAGTTGAAAAAAATCCCTCCGCAGCATTGGAAGTTGCAGAAATTATCCCTAAAGACTCTTGGTTAAAAGCTCAAGATTTTTCTGCTTATTCATTAGGTAATCAATCTGTTTCTGAAACAACTCATTATTGTGAATCTATTTTTAATGCTGAAAAAGGTACTATTCAACAAAATTATCTGGATACTGTTTCCGAAATTTTGGGTAGTGATTTTCAGACTTTATACAGTATCCACGCTAGAACTTTTAAAAGAAGATGAACAAATTTGACGATATTAAAGAATTGCTATCAAATGCGTTTCCTAAGTTTCCTTATATTCTACAAATAGAATTGAGAGCAGAGTTTTCTGTTATAGACTATAAAGGACAATCTTTTATTATCATCAGTATTGATTTCGATGATAATACATTTATTCTAAAAATCAATGGTGTGGAAACTATAATTAATGGTTTTGATAGCAGCAAATTATTTAATATCATTAATGCTACGGGAGTTGCTTTTATTCCTATTGATGGTAAACAGGGACTTTTAGGATTTGGTGATTCTCGTTGTGATTTTGTATTTTTTGATGAAAGTGATTTCTGTTTTGTAGAGTTTAAATTGAATGCAACCAGTTTGAGAAAAGTAAACAAAAATAGAGTAGATGCGATTAGACAATTAAAAAATACTATAGATTTATTTGATGATAAACTAGAAAGGAATTATGCAGGTTTAAATTTAGAAGCTTATGTTTGTACTCCTGAATTTTACCCTAGATTAAATGCCAGTTGGCAAGCATTAGCACAGGATTTTTTAGAAGATTATGGTATTCCACTTTTTGAAAGCAATAATAAAACCTGTAATTAAATAGTAATTCAGGCAACAAATTGATATAAAATCTGTCTAGATATCAGGTGTATACAAAAACCAAAATATTGACCTTACCATAATTCTATTTATGCCTAGTATGCTTAAACCTAAATCATCCCACAAAAAACTCAAGCGTCAACTGCTGATAGTCATGCTGATTATTTTCGCTTGGAGTGTCGCCATAGGATTTATACTAGGTTTAGCCACCAGCACCCAAGCAGCAAACCCCCCAGAAATTGGTACAGTTGACTTAGTACCGGCACAATATAAGTTAGGAAAAGAATTATATATAGAAAACTGTTCAACCTGTCATCTAGCTTTACCACCAGAGGTATTTCCTACCCAAACCTGGAAACACATCCTGGAAGACTCTGAGCATTACGGCGCTACAATTACGCCCTTAACTGGAATACAACGCACTTTAGTGTGGAAATATGTTTCTACCTTCTCCCGTGTCAAGCTGGAAGATGAAAACACACCCTATCGTCTGAATAGATCCCGTTATTTTAAAGCCTTGCATCCTGATGTAGAATTACCAAATCCTGTAACAATGGGTACTTGTGTTAGTTGCCATCTTGGTGCAAATGAGTATAATTTCCGTAAACTGACACCAGAGTGGGAAAAATAAATTAGTAATTGGTGATTGGAAAAAATTTTCTCCCCCTGCTCCCTGCTCCCTGCTCCCCTGCCTCTTCTGGTGGCAAAATGATACTATGAAAGAAGTTTAACTATAAGATATGAGTTAAAACCAATCACAAAATCGGGTGATTGGTAAATTTTCATTTCGGTTTTGAGTTAATTCTCATTTTCTACCCATCCACCACCAAAACGGTTGGGTTGAGTTAAGCGTCTATAATTATATAGCTTTTAGCTAAACCTTTAATTTTCATTCCCCTTGATCTATTTCCATAAACTGCCATGCTAAAACTATTGTTGGGCGATCCCAACGCTCGTAAACTAAAAAAATACCAGCCTTACATTACAGAAATTAATCTCTTAGAGGAAGAAATTAAAGCACTCTCTGATGATGAATTAAAAAGTAAAACTACTGAGTTTAGACAACGTATATCTAAGGGTGAAAGCCTTGATGATATTCTGCCAGAGGCTTTTGCGGTTGTTCGTGAATCTGCTCGACGGGTGTTAGGATTACGACATTTTGATGTACAGTTACTCGGTGGGGCAATTCTGCATACTGGGCAAATAGCGGAAATGAAAACCGGTGAAGGTAAAACCTTGGTGGCTACCTTACCGAGTTATTTAAATGCCCTCACGGGTAAAGGTGTTCACGTTATTACAGTGAACGATTACCTGGCACGTCGGGACGCTGAATGGATGGGACAGGTTCACCGCTTCTTGGGTTTAAGTGTAGGGCTAATTCAAGCCAGCATGAGTCCCACAGAACGGAAGAAAAACTATGACTGTGATATTACTTATGTAACTAACAGTGAAATCGGTTTTGACTACCTGCGGGATAATATGGCCACTTCTATGGCGGAGGTGGTACAGCGTCCCTTTAATTATTGTGTTATTGATGAAGTAGATTCGATTCTGATTGATGAAGCACGGACACCGCTAATTATTTCTGGACAGGTGGAAAGACCGACAGAAAAGTATTTGCAAGCGGCGGAAATTGCTTTTACACTCAAAAAAGATGAACATTACGAAGTTGATGAGAAGGCGCGTAACGTTCTGTTAACGGATGAAGGTTTTGCGGAAGCGGAAAACCTTTTAAATGTAACAGATTTGTTTGATCCTGAAAATCCTTGGGCGCATTTTGTTTTTAATGCGATTAAGGCTAAAGAATTATTCCTCAAGGACGTGAATTATATTGTCCGTAATGGGGAAGTGGTGATCGTTGATGAATTTACCGGTCGGGTATTACCGGGAAGACGTTGGAGTGATGGACTGCACCAAGCTATTGAAGCGAAGGAACGGGTAGACATTCAACCAGAAACCCAAACTTTGGCAACTATCACTTATCAAAACCTGTTTTTGCTGTATCCCAAGTTGGGGGGAATGACAGGAACAGCGAAGACGGAAGAGGTGGAATTTGAAAAGATTTATAAGTTGGAAGTAACAATTATACCCACCAACCGGGTGAGAAAACGCCAAGATTTATCGGATATGGTGTTTAAAACGGAAATGGGTAAATGGCGGGCGATCGCTAAAGAATGTGCGGAAATGCACGAACAAGGTAGACCTGTGTTAGTGGGTACGACCAGTGTAGAAAAATCCGAACTTCTTAGCCGTTTGCTGAAGGAAATAGAAATTCCCCATGAGTTACTGAACGCTAGACCAGAAAACGTGGAACGGGAAGCGGAAATTGTCGCCCAAGCCGGACGCAGAGGGGCTGTAACTATCGCCACCAATATGGCAGGACGGGGTACAGATATCATTCTGGGTGGTAACTCGGAATATATGGCGCGGTTGAAGTTACGGGAATATTTTATGCCCCGGATCGTGGCCCCTGAAGATGATGAGTTTAGCATTCAACGGGCTTCTGGACTTCCTACCGGTCATGGTGGAGGACAGGGTTTTGTGCCTGGTAAGAAGGTGAAAACTTGGCGTGCTTCCCCGGAAATTTTCCCCACTCAGATATCAAAGGAAACAGAACAACTCTTAAAAGAAGCGGTAGACGTGGCAGTAAAAGCTTACGGTGAAAGAAGTTTACCGGAGTTGGAAGCGGAAGAAAAGATCGCTGTTGCCGCAGAAAAAGCACCTACAGATGATCCTGTAATTCAAAAATTGCGGGATTCTTACCAGCGCATTAAGCATGAGTATGAAGAGTTTACTGGTAGTGAACATGATGATGTGGTGAACCGTGGCGGTTTGCACGTTATTGGTACTGAACGTCATGAATCACGACGGATTGATAACCAGTTGCGCGGACGGGCGGGCAGACAAGGCGACCCTGGAACAACCAGATTTTTCCTCAGTTTAGAGGATAACTTGTTAAGGATCTTTGGGGGCGATCGCGTTGCTGGGTTGATGAATGCTTTCCAAGTGGAAGAAGATATGCCTATTGAGTCGGGTATGTTAACTCGCAGTTTGGAAGGCGCACAGAAAAAGGTGGAAACCTATTACTATGACATCCGTAAACAGGTGTTTGAGTATGACGAGGTCATGAATAACCAACGTCGTGCTATTTATGCGGAACGTCGGCGGGTGTTGGAAGGTCAAGACCTGAAGGAACAGGTGATTAAATACGCTGAAAAAACGATGGATGACATCGTTGATTATTACATTAACCCTGATTTACCTTCGGAAGAATGGGAATTAGAGAAGTTGGTGGATAAGGTGAAGGAGTTTGTTTACCTGTTGTCTGATATGCAAGCTAGTCAGTTGGAGGATATGGGAGTACCAGAAATTAAGGCTTTCCTCCATGAACAAGCGCGGATAGCTTATGATATTAAGGAAGCGCAAATAGATCAGATTCAACCGGGTTTGATGCGTCAAGCGGAACGGTTTTTTATTCTCCAACGCATAGATACTTTGTGGAGAGAACATTTGCAACAAATGGATGCTTTGCGGGAGTCGGTTGGTTTGCGTGGTTATGGTCAGAAAGATCCTCTGATTGAGTATAAGAGTGAGGGTTATGAGTTGTTCTTGGATATGATGGTGAATATCCGCCGTGATGTGGTTTATTCGCTGTTTATGTTCCAGCCTCAAGCACAACCTACGGTGCAGACTTCGGAGATGGTTTAAGAGTTTTTTCACGCAGAGGAGGACACTTGCATGGGCGGGTCTCCCACGCCAGTCCGCACAACGGGGGGAACCCCCGCAAGCGGCTGGCTTGACTTGTGCAAAGTGTCCGTCACGCAGAGGCGCAGAGAGGCGTTTTCTGCGTCTTTTGTTTTAGGAGGAATGAACCACGAAGAAGCGAAGGACACTAAGGAAGAGGAGGAAGAAGAGGGAGAGAGGAGTTTTTGTGTAAAATCATTCAGAATGCTAGTTTTATGAAACTAGATTATGCTAAAGTATGGGTGATACTATACCCTAATTATGTTAGTTCATTTTAAATGAGTAGTATTTGCTCATGAATCATCTCATAACGAAGGGAAAAGTTATGTTAGACAAACTGATTAAATACTTTAGACATATCCGAAAAAGAATCAAATTATGGTATAACAGGATAAAATCGTGTACCTACCCTGAGATTATGAGCAACATAGTTGAGTACATTCATAACAATCCTGAAGAATCACAACGGTTATTAGGG